>JAEOSV010000042.1 GCA_016840185.1 Candidatus Hermodarchaeota archaeon
CTCCCAATCCAAAATGCGGAGAGCCATCCAGGCTGGTCTTGAATCCAATCTCCATTAATTGCCACGGCTTGTGATGTCTCTGCTCCACTTGAAACAACCAGATCTGATAGATCTGTTGTAAGCGAACCACCAGCAACCATAATGGAATTAATCCCCGCAATTAGACTTTCACGGTGTAACTGAGAATAAAGATACGAACTATTCACTTCAACATTGTATGAAAGAATTCGGGAATTTTCTGAATCGATGATTGCATCGCCTTCTGTGTTATTGTTATTAGTAAAGGTAGTAAATCGTATCCTTGATTCCGATAGAGTCTGTAGAATCATATTTCCAACAATTGGGCTACCCACTCGCCGGTCCGCAACTTGGTAATCGCTTAAGAGAAACAATGAGCCTCCTTGCAGAACATAATCTGAAATTACTTCTAGTTCAGAGGTTGAGTAATTGTCCATTGGGTTTGGGATGACAAGAATATGTGACCGAGATAGGTTGGCGGCCGTTAATTCGCCATCTTCAAGTATACGAATTTGGTATTCCGGGTAATCCACAAAGAACCCAATGGCTTCTGTAAAATTTTGTTTGTTGATGCTAAACGTGGAATTATGGCTAAAATCAAAGACAATCGAGATTTGTCCCTCTTCCTGCTGGGTTGATCCTCTCGCTTGTGGAACAATAAACAGCAGAAGGATAACTAAGAACCCAACAATGAATTTTTGGCGGGACATAAGAGCCATCTACCAAGTTCACCTGCAAATACTAGGCAGATTTGACAAGAATCAAACCTTAAAGCCTTTTCCCAATGGGAGGAAGTCAAACACTTGTAGATTTCTGTGATATGTGGTATGAATAAAAGTTTATTCACTTGTGATGCCTAAATGCATAAGAGTCAAGAACTTAATCAGTGAGGGTAATGGCAGATCCTATTGTTACCACAGAGGTTCAGCGGAAATTATTCCACTCACTCATGATTCTTGTAGCAGTAGTTAACGCAATCGGACTAGCACTTTTTGGTATTCCTTATGGTCCTCTCTTGTCAATTGGGTTTACAGGAATTACCCTAGTTTTTTTTCTTGGACTCGACTTAACAAGAATTCGGGTTTACGGGTATTTTCCATTCAAACACATTACTGACCGTGTAATGCGTCCACGTGAAAGAACACGACTAGGAGCGAGTATTTACTTCGCTGTTGGAACCATGATTATTTTTGTGACTCTTTACATTATTAGCAATGTTCTTCTTACCTTCTATAACCTACTAGCAGTCTGGATGCTTTCAGGTTGGTTAGCTGTTGGGGCTGTCATGGTTGCCGCAATCGGAGATGGAATGGCGGCAATTATTGGAATACGATTTGGACGCCATCGCATCAAGGGTAATCGTACATGGGAAGGAACCATAGCCGGCTTTTTCTTCGGCTTCCTTGCTTTTCTACCTCTATGGTTCCTCTTTGGTGTTCCATGGATATATGGACTGATTGCCGCGTCAGTCCTTTTGATTGTTGATCTAACTGACCCACCCATTAATGATAATCTAATCAATCCGATTGCCATCGGTCTGGTTTTGGCATTTTTTGAAATCATGTTTTTGATTTTAATATTCGGAGGTGTGGCCTGATTGGAATATCACGAGTCATACATAAACACGATTCGTGAAGAAGTTCAACGAATCGCAAAGATTGCGGAGGCCGCACGAAGTAAAGGATTAGACCCAACAAAAGATGTGGAAATACGCCCCGCTGATGATGTTGCAGGTCGCGTAGAAGGGCTTGTTGGACCCCCTGGTGTGGCTGAAAAAATCCGACAATTAAGTGAAACCGAACCAGCTCACAGTGTCGCCTTTGAGGTTGCTCAAGAAATTGTTCAAAACGCACAGGCTTCAGGAGAAAACTTGGAGAAAGCGGCAGAACAAGCGATTCGCACCGCTTTAGCAATTCTAACCGAAGGAATTACGGCAGGACCAATAGAAGGGATAGCCACCGTTAAAATCAAAACAAACACCGATGGTAGTCGATACCTTGCAGTATATTTTGCAGGACCCATTCGAGCCGCAGGTGGAACCGAAGCTGCCCAAACCGTTATTGTTGCTGATGCAGTTCGCCAACAAATCGATTTAGATCGGTACAAACCCTCGAATGAAAACGTAGAACGCTATGTTGAAGAAGTCGCTCTTTATAACCGCGTCTCTCACCTTCAATACCCTTCACGCCCCGACGAAGTTCGTCTAGCCGCACGAAGCATACCCGTTGAAGTTACTGGTGAATCCACAGCAGAAGTAGAAGTAACCGGTTACCGCGATTTACCAGGGGTGGAAACTAACCGGCTTCGGGGTGGTGCAATTCTAGTTCTTAACGACAGCATTCTCGGAAAAGCCCACAAGCTAGCAAATCAAGTAGCACAACTCTCTATATCCGGCTGGGACTGGTTAGAAAACCTGGCCCCCCAAGAATCGGAAGAAGACAGAATTGAACAACGGATTCAACCTAAAGAAAAATATATGGAAGACATCATTGCCGGGCGCCCGATACTAGCCTATCCTTCACGAAAGGGAGGTTTCCGGGTTCGATATGGACGGTCGAGGAATACAGGCCTCGCAGCTCTTGGTGTTCATCCTGCCACGATGGTGATTCTTGATAACTTCATTGCTTGTGGAACTCAGTTAATCATCGAGCGTCCCGGAAAGGGATGCATCGCTATGCCCGTAGATACCATTCATGGACCAATTGTCAAAACTCACAACGGAAGTATCCATCGCATAGACACTGTTGATGAAGCGAAGGCTATCTGTGAGTCGGTCTCAAGAATTCTCTTTTTAGGTGATCTATTAATTGGATATGGAGAATTTCGTGAAAACAATCACCTCTTAGTCCCGGCTGGGTATTGTCCTGAATGGTGGGCTCAAGAAGTCCTGAAGAATTTACTCGCCGCTTCTTCACAACTTCGGCAAAAACTCTTCAAACAAATCGATAAAATCACCTTTAACCAGCTCATCAAACAACCTCTGCAAAAAAAACCTGATTCCGGACAAGCATTAACAATATCGATGATCCTTAAGGCCCCTCTTCATCCAAGCTATCTCTATTTTTGGGAAGACCTCTCTATCCAACAATTAACGATATTCAAAGATTGGGTCCAAGAACTCACACCTACACATGAAAACAACCACCTTGTCACACTACATGGTTCCATAGATGATGATGTCGAAGACATACTCGATATACTCTGCATTCCATGCGAAATTCAAAAAAACCAAGTTTGGTTTCGAGACGCCGCTCCGATTCTTTACGCACTCTTCTTAGGACCCCAAAAGTGCAAATTTACTATTTCGGAGGACTATGATGGTGATGCATTAGATTATCTGCAAGATAATTGGTCAATTCCACTTCATCCCAAAGGAACTTTCTACATCGGTGCACGAATCGGTCGCCCCGAGAAGGCAAAACGCCGCGAAATGTCTCCACCACCTCATGGCATCTATCCTATTGGAAACGCAGGAGGAGCAATGAGAGATATCCGGAAAGCAGAGAAAACACGGGAAATAAAAGTTGATGCCAACCATCGAATCTGTTCACGATGTGGCGAAACTACCTTTCATCGAATCTGCCCCACTTGCCAGCTAGAAACCGAACAGACTTATTGGTGTCCAATCTGCAACTCAACCAGCAAGACCCCAAAATGTGCAAAATGTGGAGCTACTACCAACACCTTTGGACCAATTGACCTATCACTCAAAACAGAACTCAACCGAAGCCGTAAAAAAATCGGTGGAAAACTACCTTCACGAATCAAAGGCGTCAAGGGTTTAATGAGCAAAGATAAGACTCCTGAAATTCTCGAAAAAGCGATACTCCGTGCTTACTATGATCTTTTCGTCTACAAAGACGGCACTATCCGCTTCGACATGACTGACGCCCCCCTCACCCACTTCAAACCATGTGAGGTCAACGTGACCCTCGAAAAACTGCAAGAACTCGGATACCATTTCGATAAAACCGGTGCACCCCTCCAACACCCCGAACAAATCTTCGAACTTAAAATCCAAGATATCATCGTCCCCTACGACTGCGCAAAATACCTCTTCCGCGTATCACAATTCGTCGACGACCTCCTCACCCAAGTCTACGACCTCGACCCATTCTATAAATTCAACACCCCCGAAGACCTCATCGGACACCTCGTCATCGGACTCGCACCCCACACCTCAGCCGGCATCATCGGACGCATCGTCGGCTTCACACCACTCCGCGTCTGCTACGCCCACCCCTTCTGGCACGCCGCCAAACGACGCAACTGCCTCCATGCAGACGAAGAGATTCTCATCTGGGACACCAACGAGGAAAAACTCCTCAAACTCCCACTAGGACCCATCGTTGAAGAACTCCTTGAACAAGAAACACCGACTAAGGTAGTCGACGATTTTGGAACCCTTGCCATCGATAACCCCTATACTCATTGGCGCACCATCAGCCTCGACCCTACCACCCATCAACCAATATACCAACCAATCAAACATTGGATCAAAGGCACAAGCCACCAGTGGCTAAAAGTCAACACCCACTCCGGACGCACCATCACCATGACCCCCGACCACATCGCCATGATTTGGAACCCCAACACCGAAACCATCGAACGCACCAAAGCCCACCAACTTCAAGTTGGTGACCAGATTCCCATCCTCACCTCACTCAACGTTCCTGCAAGCATTCCACCTAAAACAATCAACATCCTTCAAGAACTCACCCAAGGCCTACCAGACACCGAAAAATTCCAAACCTTCAAACACCAAACCCGACTAAGAAACGCGGAAACTTGGATGCGAACCACGCTCCATCGATTCGCCCATTCACTCAATAACCAACAAAATCACTCGTCACAAAACAAAATCGGTCCGAAAAAAATCAATAAAATCCTTCAAGACTATTTTGCCTCCAAAATCCCCCGAAGACGCAAAACACGCCTCTTCACCCACGCATGGTACACCTCCATCCCCCTCACCCACCTCGAAATCCTCGAACAAGAAGGCGTCTTCCACTGGAAAGACATCCCACCCACTGCCCGACTCGGCATAGCCCGCGACGACCACACCATCGCACCCTACATCCCCTTCACCTCAAACTTCATCCGACTACTCGGCTACTACATCGCCGAAGGCTATATCCGCGACCAACCCACCTGCTACCAAACCAACTTCAGCCTCCCCCACCCCACACTCCGCACCCACCTCCGACACCTCATCCAAACCACCCTCGGATCAGACCCCTACTACAAACAAGACAACCACCAACTCGTCCACACCGGCCGCATCCACGCCTATCTCCTTGCATACGCATGGAAACTTGGTAAAAACGCGCTGACAAAGCGGATACCTGATTTCATAATGAACTTACCACGTGAATTTCGTCTGCATTTCCTCTCAGCATTAATTGATGGGGATGGGTCGATAATTCCTCGTTCATGTAGGACTACCATTTATACTTCCAATGAAAAACTCGCCAAAGATTATTCATTGCTGCTATCAACTTTAGGTGTCTTTGCTCGAATCCATCAAGCTGAAGGTGGACGCTTTGGCTCTGCAGTCTTAGAACGATATAAGGAATTAGGCATCGAACCCAAAGAGACAGAAGGTTTGTATCATGTAGATATTCCTGGAAGAGAAAACATCCCCTTCTTGGAAGATCTTCCTCTAATTCACCCAGAAAAGCGAGAAAAAAGACAAAAGATCCTCGATAAGGGTTTTCCAAAAATTCAGGTTATAGCAAAAATCGGTGACCAGGTAATCCTTGATAAGATAAAGAAAATTGACTTAATCCAAAAACCCGAAGCATCTTACTGTCTCGAAGTGCAACCTGAATATACATCAAACAAATTATATAATAATATCGTAACAAGTGATTTAATTAACATTTCGCAATGTGATGGCGACGAAGATAGTTTGCTTTTGGTGTTTGATGCGATGTTGAATTTTTCGCGGGCGTATTTGCCGACGTCGCGTGGTGGGTCGATGGATACGCCGTTGGTGTTGAGTGTGTCGATTACGCCGAAGGAGATTGATGCTGAGGCGCATAATATTGATGGGAGTGGGATTTATCCGTTGGAGTTTTATGAGAGGGCGCGGCAGTTTGCTGATCCGAAGGATGTTGAGGATATTTTGGATTTGGTGGCGCATCGTATTGTGGATCATCGTATTGAGGCGACGGCGGAATCGTATGGGCTCGATTTTTCGCATCCAACGGGTGATGTCAATTATGGGCCCCGTGTGACGACGTATACGAAATTGCAGACCATGCAGGAGAAAGTGGATCGGCAGTTGGCGTTGGGTAGTCGTATTGCGGCGGTTGATGTTCAAGATATGGCTCGGCGGCTGCTTGATTCACATTTTCTGCCTGATATTTTTGGTAATATCCGGGCGTTTTCGACTCAGAAAGTTCGGTGTACGCGGTGTAATGAAAAATATCGGCGGGTTCCTTTATCCGGTCAATGTACTGAATGCTCAGGAAAACTCGTTTTAACGGTAACCAAAGCAGGTATTACTAAATATGTTGATTTGGCTGCCAAGGTTGTTGAAGATTACCATCTCCCGTTATACTATCAACAACGACTTGAGATGGCAAGAAGAGTTATTGATTCACTCTTTGCCCCAGAGGAAGATGATCAACAAAAGACATTGAAACAGTTTTCGTCCGCGAACCCCTAATTTCAAAATCTATTTTGTTTCAAAGAGAATTTGCATAAGATCCCTGTCACGGATCATGCCACAAAGCTCCCCTTTCGCACTAGTCACAGGGAGTTGGTCAATATCATGCCGTCGCATCGTTTTGGTAACTTCACCGATTGTGGCTTGTTCATAGGTGGTGATGATTCCTCCCACCATTACCTCTGATACAGGTTTATCTGGAAGTTGCAATTCATTGGTCGAAATATAGAGTACAGTTGTAGCATCCCAAGACCAATCAGTTCCTTCACTCGCAGCTGAAACCGACGTCGATCTACGTTCTCGGACGACTTCACTAAGATTCATGATATCGCTCACAGAAATTATTCCTACCAAATCTCCCTTTACAGAAATCACCGGCAAAACATCAGTCGAAGCTAGACGCATAATGGTATACGCAGCCTGGATAGGTGTATTCTCCCAAACGGCGGTCACCTTTCGCTCAACAAATCGCGTAATTAATTCTTCAGAGTATTGATCGCTGATTACCTTTCGGATTATTTGATGTACGGTAATCATACCCTTAAGGCGGCGTTTCGAATCAACGACTGGTAATCGGCGGATTCCTTGCTCGAGAAGGATGCGAACGGCATCCTCCATCTCATTACTTTGGGCTATAACTGGGGGATCCCGGTCCATTAGAAGTGCTAACTGGTCTTCTTCGGGCTTACGCATTAGGTCTAATCGTGAAACTATTCCGGCTAGTTCCTCAGTATCCTTCTTCACTAACGGAATTGCAGTTTTTCCATGTTCGGACATAATCTGGAGAACTGTGTCACGTGTACCGGGAACCGAAGCCCGAGCAAATTCCGTCTTCATCACTTCTTTAACTTTCATGGTTAGCACCTCAGAAAGGCAATATCAACTGGGAGTATAATCTCTGCAGAGAAAATCCTGAGTTAAATTGCACAGTACCGTTAAAAAGGATTCCTCAATGGGTTTCTATCGAATCTTTATATACTCATAGGCATCGCGAGCTGTATCGAACGCATAATGGACTTTCTGGAAGTCTTGTCGAAATTGTGTAACATCCTTTGCAACAGATTCTGGGTTCTCCTTATCGAAGACAATTCGACGCATAAACTCTGCAATCTGTTTCATCTCTTCTTTCTTCATCCCTAACCGTGTCATTTCACTTGTTCCTAATCGTATTCCGCCTGGACGAATGTAATCTCGACCAAAGCGCTTGTCCCATGGTAGCAGGTTCCGGTTTATGATGATGTTAGCATCTTCGAGTTTTTCTTCAACCGCTCGTCCATTTCTCAGCGGGGTGTCAGCTACTTCAATAAGTAGAACATGTGATTTTGTAAACCCCTTATGTTCAGCAAGCACCTTGAATCCCTCTTCCATGAGTGCTTGTCCAAGGGACTGTGCATTTTTGATAATCTGTTGACTATACTCCTTTCCAAAGGCGAGCATTTCAGCCATGACAACTGCTTTTGCGGCGACGTGATGAAGATGATGGTTACTATGCAGAGCAGGAAAAACCCCTCGTTTGATTCGATCTGCAAACTGCTCGTGTGCAACAATACATCCACCTTGTGGTCCTGGGAGGGTCTTATGGGTACTGAAAGTCATGCTATCTGCCCCTTCTCGAAGTGGGTCTTGGAAGCTGTCAGTTCCCACTAGACCTGCAACATGTGCTGCATCAAAATTTACATACGCACCATAGCTTTTGGCAACTTCTACAATTTCGGGAAGCGGCTGCGGAAACGGAAAGACTGACGCACCGAACATAAAGAGGTCAATGTGTTTACCCTTTTTGTGTAAACGTTCAATTTTACGAATCGTCGCATCCACATCAATGTTCAATTCGTATTCATCATACTTGAAATATTGAATTTTTAATCCACGAACTCGACCCGCAGTACCCCATAGCCTGTGACGTGCAGATGAAATGTGACCACCTGTGGGGATTGACAAACACATCATCCGGTCACCTGGTTCAGTAAATGCGGTCAAAATGCTAAGGTTCGCTAAAACCCCACTAATAGGTCGGACATCAGCGAAATCCGCACGAAAAAGGGCTTTTGTGAGCTCGTTCCCCAGAATTTCAACCTCGTCGATATATTTCGTACCTGCATATACCCGCTCTCCTGGCCAGCCTTCTGCATACCGATCACTGAAGTCAATTTGCATGGCTTCTCGGACTGCAGGAGAATGAACATTTTCTGATGCGATAAGATTGACAGTTTCACGCATCCACGAATGATGTTTTTCGAATAAGGAGAACAGTTGCTTATACGCTGAACGAGCTTTGCTGGGTTTCATATTTTCCATCTCTGGGAATGTATATTCACAAATGAGGAAGAGGATGTTTCATCAAGAAACCTTAAAAACGGTTGGGATTTAAGGATTCCAGATAATTAGAAAGTGGGAATCTTATGCCAAAATCCAAACGGAAAAGACAATCAGAAGGTCCCATGCCAGCTGCAGGTGCAGGACTGATCCGCTTTTTTGCAGATTCCAGTGAAGGAATCAAATTGGGACCGATTACAGTGCTAGTAATTACCATTGCACTCGTAGTCATTGTTTTCATAGCAAATATGGGGCTTCTCAACTTCTTATTTCCTATATAATGACAACGAACCCGCTTTCTGTGCTTGATAATTCTAATAGCCTTAAATGCGTGAATATAACTAATCCAATTAATCGACCGTTCATTGGCAAACTATGTGGGATACAATAATGCGGAACCCAATCGCGGATTTCCAGCTAATCAAATCCCGAAACATCGCAATTCGCGCAGGGGAACAACGTTTACTTTTTGACCCAACAAGAATCCCCAATAAATGGCGTTCACCAAAAACAACCATCTGTATCTCTCATGCTCACGCCGATCATACAGCTGGTTTCAAAAGCAATATCCAAAAAATCGTCACTCCAGAAACATTGGAAATATACAAAGCCATCATTGGAAAACCAACTAAGGTTCATACAATTCAACACGAACAACAGTACAAGCTCGATGATGGGGGAACAATTCAACTTCACCCTGCAGGACATATGCTTGGGGCAACCCAGTTTGTCGTAGAAAGGAACGGAACAAGGCTCGTATACACAGGAGATTTCAATCTTCAATCTACACTGACAGCTAAAGGAGCAAACCCGATTCCTTGTGATGTTCTTCTAATGGAAGCCACATATGGACGACCTGATGCTGTTTTTCCCCCACGAGAGCAAGTTTACACTGAAATTGCAGAGTGGACAACTCAAGAATTGAAGAAAGGTAGAATTCCTGCTTTTCGTGTTTATGCAACCGGAAAAGCCCAGGAAGTTATTCGGATCATCAATACATTCCTCACTGTCCCTGTTATCGTTGAACCTACTATTGCTAAAATCAGTAAAGTTTACCAACACTATGATGTTCCACTTCAGTTCCATAGCGAACAATCAGAAGAAGGAAGGGAGATAATGCGTCAAGGTGGCTATGTGTATCTTTCATCTGATAGATATCTAAAACCTCGGTCGCAATTTAAACATCCAGTGTCTCGTGCTGTAACTACAGGATGGGCGAAGATATTTCCTATGAAGAAATTTGATAAATCATTCATTCTATCGGCCCACGCAGATTTTCATCAACTCGTTGATTACGTGAAAAAAGCTCAACCGCTTGCAGTTCATTTGACATGTGGTAACACAGTCACATTTGGGGCAGTTCTTGAGAAACTAAATATCAAGCAGATTGAGCCCAAACACAGTAAGCAACTAGAACTTTCCGATTTTCTCTGAACCTCAACCTTACATTGAAATTCCAGAAACGTAGGGTGTGCCACCCAACACTTCTTGCGCTGCTTTTCCAACCCGCTTTCGGAAGGGCGCTGTTGTATAAACTCGAACAATGTCTAGGTATCCTTTCAGGGATGAAATGACTCGGGACAATTCAACAAGATCCACTGCTATCTTTTTCTTACCCACGTAAGCGAATCCAGGAATCTCCATTGGATCTAATTGCGCTGAATGGCGATATGGGACTGATGGGAGAAGAGGAGAATCGAGTTGTACTTTCTCTACATCTACTTTCGCCTTGGTAGCAATTTCTTGTTCAATCTGCTTCCGCACGCTCGGGTTATCTAACAAATCGATAGTAGGGTGATCCTGAACTATTGATTCAACCGTATACGCACACTTGAGTAGTTCACGGCGTTCAAGCCTTTCGATAATTGGACGAGACGCTTCACACTGCTTGAGTCTAGTCCATATTGTATAATCATCCATTTCCAAGTAATCTTCAGGTTTACTAAACTTGGAGAGTCCAAGTTCTTCGTCTGCTAAATTTAACGCATCCGCCAACATTCGCTGAACCCCCCTACAGACTCTGTGGTAATAGATACTCCGAAAACTCAGCACACGAGCAATCAGAAATGCTTCAAGAGTGGTTATCGCTGTGGTATTTACGGCTAAATTACCTTGAAACGGCTCCGTTGTATAAATTAGACGAAAAACATCAACACTTCCATACTCTGCTCCCGTATGAAAGGAATCACGGACGATGTAATCCAGTTTATCAACATCTACCGAACTCCGAATTACCTGATTAAGATATAACCGTCCCTTTCGCTCCAATTTTCCAATGGCAAGGTGACTCAGCTCTTCTGGATTCAATCCACCATCCTGTAAAATATCAGCAATCTCAGAATTTTTCACGAGCCACGTTGTAATATCCTCATGGTTTTGTCCTTTCTTTACTAGAATTTCTTCGAAGATGTGACTGAAAGGTCCATGCCCCACATCATGTAATAAGGCCGCTAATCGTAACGATTGAATCTCCATTTCATCCTCGGTGATATTTTCAGCCATTAACCCAGCAAGATGCATTGCTCCCACACTATGCTCAAACCGAGTATGGTTTGCACCCGGATATACAAATTCGGCACCAGCAAGTTGTCGCAATCGGCGTAACCGCTGAACCACACGTGTATCAATTACATTTTTTTCCAAAGGGGTAATAGCCACATATCCATACAACGGGTCTTTTATGAATCCCCAACGTTCACGGACCAATTACTTAACCTCCATGTTAATTGAACAATCTCTTTGAAGAACATATAAACCTACTGCTTACAACGACTCTAAACTAGTCTAACCGCGTCTTCCCCTCATCCTTAGGCGCCATCTCTAGCATCACCGAACGCACAGCTGACAACACCGCACCAACTTCACCCTCATTTTCCCGAGATAGAAATAAATTCACCACAACAATCCCACCCAACCGTTGAGCCGCAATATCCGCAATTGCCCTGGTTTCCGCCTGAAAATGTGTTCCCACCATACACGAAGTTGATACAGGCGACGTCTCACTAAACGGACTGGGTACACCCACTGCAATTGTACCAAACCGTTGTTCTCCGTCACTCACCAAAATCAAGGATCCATTCGCCAAATTGCTAATTGCAACAGCAATTCGAAGATTACCAACCTCAATAGATTCTTCCACAAACTCTAATGTCAACTTACCTACCACCCAGTACCACACATCATATTCAGGTCATCATATAATCTGGTTAGATATTAACAACCCACACGCTTCTTAAGAATCTCCCATTCACGCTCAATACCGCGCTCAAACTCTTTTACTCGTTCAGGATCCTTGATTAACGTTCGGAAACGACCCTGTGGCTTTAAATAATCCATTAACGGTTTCCGTTCAATCTTACCTTCAGCAATACGCTTACTGCGTCCTAAAAACCGCCATTTATCGCCTTCTTTCTCCCACATTATCCAAACACCAGTGTCGACAGCAAGTTTACCCATTTTCACCGTATCCCAAGTCAGATATCGCCACCCCGTTGGACACATGGTATGAATTTCAATAAATCGTGTTCCCCCAATGTCTTTCGCTTTTGAATAGGTCTCATACACTAACCTCGGATAAGCAGCTGAAATCGACGCCGTATATGGAATTCCATGCTCGGCCATAATCCGTGTAAACGGTTTTCGATGTTGCATTTTTCCAGTCGGCGTAGTCGTTGAAAACGAACCATAGGGTGTTGCCCCAGATCGTTGCATTCCTGTATTTCCGTAAGCTTCGTTATTGTAACAGGTGTAAATGAAGTTAGTTTGTCGTTCAGCAGCACCGCTGAGGGCTTGGATGCCAATGTCATAGGTTCCCCCATCACCAGCCCAGGCCATGAGTTGGATTTCTTTGTCCTTACCCATATATTTGAGCCCGGCTGCAATTCCTGATGCTGCAGCTCCTGCAGTCATAAATGCTGTATTAAGAACTGGTATACATAGGCTATTTTTTGGATATAGACCTTGAATGACAGACATACAGCAAGCTGGAACTGTAAGGATGGTGTTATCGCCTAAAGCCTTGAGTGCGTGTCGGATGGCAATGGTGGCGCCACATCCAGCACAAGCAGCGTGACCCAGCTCAATGAATTCTTCCCGGGGTAACTCTTTGATGGCAACCATTTTCTTCACCTATTTAATCCATAAAAAATATCTGGCTTCGATTCGCCTTTATCCGCCACGTCGAAGCCAATTTGAATTATCTTCCTAATATCCGTGTGACTTACGTCCCGTCCTCCAAGTCCAGCAACAACACCCTGAACAGGAATTGTCTGTTTGCCACGATAGAGCGCAGATCGGATTTCTGTAACTACTCCACCGAGATGTCCATACGAAAGACTACGGTCAACGACAACGAAGGCTTTAGCCTTCCTAGCAAGGGCTTGGATTTGTTCTGTGGGAAATGGACGGAACACACGGAGTCGTGCAGATCCTGCTGCTACGCCTTCGCTTCGGAGTTCGTCAACTGCAATTTGTGCTTCCTCTCCCATGGTTCCGAGCGCAATGAAAATCACTTCCGCATCGTCACAGTGATAAGTATCAATGAAGCCACCATGTTGACGTCCGAAGTGTTTCTTGAAATCCGCTTCAACTTTTGGAATTAGATTTCGTGCCGCTTCAAAGCCCTCGTGGATGGCATAACTGAGTTCGTAGTAATACTCGGGTCCTGCAATGTTTCCTGTCGCCATGGGATCCTTGGGATCTAATTTCCAGTGGCCTGCTTCGTATGAAGGGAGAAAATCAGTAATTTCATCGTGTTCATAGACTTCAATAGATGTGAAGGTATGACTAAGGATGTAAGCATCTAATGCTACCATACCTGGCAGTAATACTTTGGGGTCTTCACATAATCGGAAAAGCATGAGTACAGTGTCATACACTTCCTGATTATTTGACGCATAAAATTGAATCCAGCCGGTATCACGTTGTGACATGGTATCTGTATGATCGACCCAGATATTCCAAGGAGGTCCTAAAGATCGATTTACGACTGGCATGACAATCGGAAGACGAGAGCGACCTGCCCAATGTAGCATTTCATGCATAAGCGCCAAACCATGTGAAGCAGTTGCGGTAAATGTACGAAGCCCTAAAGCCGAAGCCCCAATGCAAGCAGCCATTGCACTATGTTCAGACTCCACACGAACATATTCTGATTTGAGGTCTCCATTCTCAACAAATTCAGCAATTTTTTCCACGATGGTAGTTTGCGGTGTAATGGGGTATGCCGCAATAACTGCTGGGATGGCTGTTCGAGCAGCCCACGATGCGGA
The DNA here is from genome assembly GCA_016840185.1 of Candidatus Hermodarchaeota archaeon. The sequence continues at coordinate 14,278 of JAEOSV010000042.1, forward strand.
ATGATTCCCAGTAACAGAAACAATTTTTGACATTCTTCATCCCTTCGTCCATAACTTATTTGATGTCTGCTTCGGTTTCGCGCACTCTTTTTATGGCATCAACGGGGCAATTAGTTTCACAAATCATGCACCCTTTGCAATATTCCAGATTAATGACAGGTTTGTTATTATCATCCATTGTGATAGCTGCATCAGGACAAAACATCCAACAAGTTTGACATCCAGTGCATTTCTCATTATCAACGACAGGACGAAAGATTCGCCAGTCGCCGGTTCGACCCATCGCTCCAGGCTCTGGGTATGTTATACATGTAACTCGTTTTTCTGGAGGATCGCGTTTTAGTGGTGTCATAGAGAATACCCCATTTTGAGTTCATCATATGCACGTTGGGCTGCCCTAACGTTGGTTTCGATGACCTTGTCGGGGAGCCCTTCTAATCCCTTCAGGATTGCTTTCTTTACACTTTCAATGCTGACAATGTTTGTGGCCCGTGCGACAGCACCTAGCATGATAGTGTTTACAACTGCAATACCTGCCACCAGAATTCCTTCATCTAAGGCAATCTTTGTTGCATCAACTGTGGAAATTTTTACTTTCATTTCAGGCGTAAAGTCTTGAGGGTGTCGCTGTGTATTAATAATCATAAAAGTACCGTTTTTCACGCCTTTTTGAACAGTAGGGTTGTCAATTAGGGTTTCATCGAGAATAACAACGGCCTCAGGTTCATAGATATAACTATGAAGACGAATGGTTTCGTCAGCAACTCGTGTGAATGCCATGACCGGCGCTCCACGTCTTTCTGCCCCATAATGGGCAAAAGCTTGAAAGTGTTTCTTCTCCATACGCGTGGCATCACCAAGAATTTTAGCGCCGGTGACAGCTCCTTGACCACCACGACCATGAAATCGGATTTCAAAGAGATCCATTATTGAATCCACCCAAATTGAATGTCGTTACAAAACATCATTCAACTAAAAAGGGTTATGAACCATCAGCGAAAATTTATCAGAATACAGCATTGGCGAAATTAAATAGAAGCCCGTTTCACATTTGCAACGGACCGACGAGTAGGAGTAAGATTAGGGATATGATGAAAGCAATTGTATAGATGGAAATTCCTACTCGTTTAGCAATTCGTGCTGAAACAGGAACAAGACTGGTCAATTTTTCTACAGTTCCTTCACCCATTACGGAGAGAGGCTCAGTGAATCCCTGATATATAGCAACATTTCCAGGTTCAAGATTTGAGATTGCCTCGGTCACAAGATCAATGGTTAATTTTGTCAATTCATCGTGAGGGATTGATTCTCCAATGGGGCTATACCCGTTGGATGAGGAAATTGCTGCCGTTTGATGGGTGTCCGATGTCAGGATTTCAGCGACGTCCACATATTTTGGAACGAGGGCGTTAACCATTTTTTCTCGTAACCCAACGATCATGTTATTTCCATCAATAAGGACATAGGCCATCTTTTGACCTGCTACTTCAACAACTGAAACTGTTATACCCTCTGATCCCATCCCTTCGTCCCGAGTGTATCCTGTTTCTCTGAGTTGTGCGACTCCAATTTTTAGTTTACTTCGTTTCGTTTTTTGAGCCTTTTTGATAGCTTTTCTTGCGGCTTCAATCATATCGGATACTAATTCAGAGTCTTCATACACGGATTCTTTGAGTTCACTCATACAATTGTGTGTATCAATGATAATACACTGCTTCGTGAGAGTTTTTACTTCTGAAGAAATTTTGTCGGCAACTGCTAAACTTATGTCATCCATTTCGATGGGTGATCGAGTAAAGAGAAGAACCGCAGTATCTCCGAAAATTTGGCAACCCACGTGTATTGTTCCTGAAGTAGCCCGAGAAAATTGGCTTACATCTTTGATTGGTGTTGTTTGCTCATATGCGGTTTGAACCATTTCCATGAACCGCTCCACTTCTGCCTTGGAGACAAGGTTCAAATCGTGGGTGGAGGCGCTGTGTGGTGAACAGGCAATGGACTTTAGCGTTGTTCGCCCCCATTCACCAATGCGTGTTGGCAGAGCGCTACTGCCTGTGTTTTTAAAAGGTCCTGGGTGTGCTCCAGGAACAACTTTCACTAAAACTGGATTCTTGGTTTCAGTTGAAAATTTCATGACAGAAATTGGTAAGGTTCTTGACTGTCCAATCTGCGTGAGACTCTCTTCCATGAGATCTGCTCGATCTTCCATCCAAACCTCAAGGAAGCCACGGAACATATGAATTCCATCAACATTGAAGGCTTTTTTCAGCGGACGGCCGACTGCTGTTAACAGAATTCCTGAAGCACTTACAAATGTCAAAGCACAGAGGAGATAAATTACGAGGAAGATCCATTGCGTGACAACGGGTTCAGTTAGAACATACATTACCATCGCGGTTGTAGGAAAGATGAGGGAAAGAAGAACTCCAGTAGTTACTCCTACTCGGCTTGTGCTTAGAGCTATTAGGAGGAGTATTGCAGATGCAAATGCGGCTGCCAAAATCAGATTTCGTAGATAGAACATTGTTGCAATTCCGCCGCCTGCTAAAGGACCGTATTGAAACTTGAAAATGAGTTCGATTGCCCACCCAACAAGTGTTGAAAGAAACCAGATTAGTAAGAGAACAATGACTGCGGTTGTGACAACACCCAAGAGGCGATGCCAATTCAAGATGGTCCCCTTTCGCGTACCGAGACGGAATGCAAGTAAGGTTAGCAGGGCTGCTGGTATTGTAATAATCAAACCACGAATAGCGCCTCTCAGGAAAACCATTCCAGTAAAAGGACTACCTCCAAGGTACCTCAGAAGTTCTGTCGTACCACCAACAAGAATCGAAGCCACGATAATAATAACTACAAGCGTGCGGTTACTGGGTAAACTGAATAAACGCTTGTAAAGCGAAATCGTACTCTGGACATCTTCGCTCATAATCAATCGCTCGCCAAGGATTCTAAGGGGAAGGTATCCATCCTTATTGTTTCTTGAAAAGCTTTTCTTGCAACCAATACAAAATCGTGGTTTGAATCGGTTATTTTACCGAGCATAAAGTGAAGGGCATTTTCCACGGAGGCACTCTTTACATTGACTACAGTGTTCTTCAATAATTTGTGCGTGGTTATCAATTAAAATTGCATCGTTTGGGCAAAGCGACTGACACGTACCACATGCGGTACAAAGCACACCACGAAGTACCGTCCGAGCAAATGTATTTGCTATCTTCTCAGTTACGGGACCCGATAACGTAAACTGCCCTCCTTCAAAGAGAGAGGCTTTGATTAAGGTATTTTTCTTCGAGATTGTGACATCAATCATTTTTCTCTCCAAATCTAGAATCACGTCACCTAACGCAGGAAGAAAGGCTGCCGCACGTTGCAGATCAATAGATTTACTAAATTTTCCGGTAATCAATTCTTTCTCATGTTGATTTTTTGACTCTAAAACGAAAGATAAAGCTCCTTCTGTTTGCTGTTTATGAGATGATTTAAGGTCAATCTCCATTTTTTGTGCTAGTTCTTTGATTTTCGGTGGATGATTCTTCCAACGCCAGAACCCATGATCTAACCACTTCTTGCTCATCCCATAGCGCTGAGCTACTTTGTCAGCATTCGACTGCCAACGTTGCCATTCGGAAGGACATTGTTCCGCAATAATAGTTAACTCGCTCATGGTAGAAGCAGGACAAAACATGCACCCGATTCTTTCAAAGCCTGCTTCATAGAGCGGATTATAGATAGCCTTCTTCTGAAAGATGTAGAGCCATATCATCATTGCCGTCCAATTATGAATTGGACTTGCTCCCACCTGTTTTGGTACCCATGGATTTTTCCAAATTCGTCCACTCGCCGAACGTCGATGTGATTCGTATCGCCGTTGACCAATGAAGCTCAGACACCCCTCAGGAAAATGCTCCTCAATAAGCTGGCTAGTTGGCCCCAGTTTCACGGATTTACAACAAACTCGATAATCCCTGGCTACAAAACCATACAAATCAAGTACTCGGAAAAACTGGTCCTTATCCACATTCTTGACAAGCAATTGATTTTCTAAACCAAAATGACTGGCGGTTGAATAAACGTTTTCTATAGTCTCAGGAAATTCTATTCCCGTATTAATGAAAATCACATGATAGGATTGATCATTAAGAGCCGCCTTCACTAGTAAGAGGACTGCAAGGCTATCTTTCCCTCCAGAAAAGGCTACTACCAGAGGTAAATGATAGTCTTGAGCCGTGTGCTGTACAAATGTGATGGCTTCATTTTCAATTTCTTGAAGGATATCAGCATTGGCTTCTAAGACGGTATTCCATGTTTGTCCTCCAGGTAAAAGTCTAGGGTCTTGGGGATCAGCTTTGTATTGCTTTTTCACGGCCAATCCCCGGGCTTTTGTTCGCATTTCTTGTCCTGTCATTTTGGCGATTCCCACAAGAACCGCCTGTCCTTGCTCAGTGACACCAATTACATATTCACCAGGACGAATCGAGGTATTTGCCGTCGAAATGCCAGGTCTGAGAAGATTTGCACCTTTTACAATAAATGGTACAGCAGAATTTTCAATGACAACCTGTTTGTTATCAGTGAGTTCAACAAGCCGTCGGGCGCCTTCTATTTTTGGGACAAATTCCCAAGATAATGTGTCAACATGGAATCGATGGAGCCCCACAATTTGCCCGTCAACGATAATTTCCTCGCAACAATCAATATCGGGAATGGAATTTAGCAGAATGACTTTATCTTCGGGAAGAAACTTCTGCGCAACACTATCGCCGTATTGTAGTGATATTGTGGCTATGATTCGATCTCGATCGGCATCAAAGGCAGGTCGCGCGTCACCGGGGGGTGTCACAGGAACTGACCGTGTCTTTGACCCACATCGACTACAACGCACTTTTTTTACTAAAGGAACGTTGCATTGATCACACCATGCAAGCAAAAGTGGACCTAAGTATGGTTTCTTTTTCTTTCCACTCATTGTATATTGCCGTTCTATGGGGTTTCAAGGTTAAAGATAAAATTATTGTATTTCCCGTTGGGGTCACATCTATCGAATGATAAGCCCCTGAACTTCCTTCCATGTTTCTTCCCGTAACCGTTGCACATCAGTAATGGAAATTTCTTCAGCTTCTTTGACGGTGTTCGATAATTGAATTACGTTCCCCACTGCAGTGATATTGGAAACATCAACGGGAAGTTCTACACCCAAACCTTTAACCTGTAACTCAACTTTTCCTGGTGGTAGCATAATTCGAAGGCTTCGTACAATCCCAATTCGACGAGCGCTACCATCGATAACTTC
>JAEOSV010000043.1 GCA_016840185.1 Candidatus Hermodarchaeota archaeon
CGATGGCAAAAAGTGGACCCTTAGGATCAACGCGGGCTGCGGCTCGACCGTCAAACCAGCTAATGGCTCCACAATTCGCATAGCGTTGTGCCGTGATAACACACATGTGTGTAGGGCTAAACGATTGGCAGAGTGTACAGCCATAGAACACATCGACCTCGTCGTCTTTGAGACCACGAGTGCGTTCATCACGTGCATTGTATGTTGCTATCGCAGTGTCGTAGATTTCATCCATCTTTGAGGCATCGGTGTAAAAGGTGACTTGGATTTTCTCAATGATGGGAAGCTCTGATTTGTAGAGTCTTTGGTAAACTTGTCCGAGAACTTTGAAGTTATTGAAGCCCTTCTGGAAGGATTTCTTGCCAATCCGAATCCACACGTCGTATCGTTGGTTGAGGTGCATAGTACCTTCCACGAAGTTTGTGTACTCGTGGACGTGGCGTTCAATGACCCCTTCGAGATCTTGTTCGACTTCTTTTCCAGCCACCTCAATGAGGACACCAAAGGGATGGCTTCCACCCTCTTCGAGATCCTTGAGATCTGGTCCGATGATTTCGATTTTTCCGTCTTCTATTTCGCTTGGTTTTCTTGTGAGAACCAGTTCGAATTTCTTATCGATTTTGGGTCCACCAAGTTCAACTTGCATATCGGCTCTGCGAATGCGTTCTCCTTCGTGGACAACCCCAACGTCGATAGGTAAGTCGTCAAATGACATTTACTTTGTACCTCCTACAGTGGTGAGGATTTCTTTCAGTGCGTCGTTCCAATTCTGTTTCTTAAGGTTTGGAAAGCTCCATGTTGCGTGAGGTTGATAGTAGCGACCGATTGTCACGGTTTTAATATGTTGAGAGAAGTTAATGAGCGCAGACAACATGAGCCATTCCATGTAGTATGGGTAGCCATAGGTTATGACAAGGTCATGGGGTCCTTTCTTTGGAGCGACCATCCACTCGTGATCTTGGAGTCGTCCAGTGATTTCCATGGCTCCATACGAATAGGCATTGTCAAAGCCTTTCTCCTTGAAGGCTTTGATGGTGTTAGCTGTGGCTACGATGGGAATTTTTCCTGCAGTAGAAAACTCGATACAATAATCAATCATTGGTTTTTTCCGAGTCTTCTCTGTGAGGGCTTGAGCACCGACAACCATGAGCGGGTATTTTGCCTTCTTGAGGAGTGCTCCCACTACAGCGGTCTTTTTGATGCTTTGAGCTTTTGTTGGACCACAAACTTCAGCACTTTGCCAGGGTTCAGCTCGCATCATTTTACTCGCCACCTCCATTGCCACCGTAGACCAGGCGTCTAACAAGTGTTGGGTCAGGTATGGGTTTCTCTTTCCATTTATTCTCTTTCATCTGAGCGTGGATTTTGTCCTTGAGAGTGATGGGGATATCAGTTTCACGTCGAATGTAGCTGTGGACATCCTCAGGGAAGTAGCCGTTGTAGGTCTCATGTAGGTCAATGTAATGGCTCAGTTTTATCGAACGACCCTTCGCGGTATCGTTGGGTCGAATGGCAAGCTTTGCGGTCAAGACCATGAGTTCTTCAAAGTTTTCGACAGCATAGAATAGATGTTCAGGTCCCGCAGCAACTTGAACGCGTTTACCAGTTCTGGCATCCCAAACCATCCAGTCCTCAGCTTTATCAGCACGCCCTAAGAGCATTCGCCGGTATTTAGTTCCATGAGGACCAACGATGACTGGTACACCAAGTCGCCAGAAGCCTGCAGCAATTGAAGCTGCTTTCTGTGACATAGCTCCCCAAGAAATACCAACTGCACCTACACGATTGTGGATGTAGTCAGCGATTTCTTCGTAGTTACCTCGGAGATTGCGTTTCGCAAAGATGCTTGCAATCTTGATCGCGGCTCCTGCAATGTGTGAATTGGAAACACAAGATCCAACGTTAAGGACACTTCCCGCCTCGAAGGTTCCAGGTCGTCGTTCATAGATGGATTTACCTTCTTCATCTTTGATAGTACCTACTGTCATCGCGGCACATCCTGAAAAGACCACGATGAATCGGCGTTTGGCAAATTCCTCAGCATGGTCGTGGATAGCACGTCCACCATCAGGGTAGTTGGCACATCCGACATGAGCAATGACACCGGGGATTTCGCCGAACACAATGGGTTGTCCCACGGTTCGAATTTCGGTGTCTTTTATAGCACCACGACCGGAACGGACCATGAAGGATTCTTGTTTCCATCGTCCTTCAGCAGCTTTGACCATCCAGCTGTGTAACTCATAATCATTGGGGCATGCGGATTCACACCGGGCACACCCAATGCATTCGTCATATACATCAGCGAGAGGTTCTAGGTTACCTTCTTGTGCAGCGAGTACAGCATCCATCACGGGTTGGTCATTCGGACAGGCTCGGATGCACTCGGAGCATTGTCGGCACGCTTGAGCTAGTTCCTTAATTTTTGCCTTACTAGGTAAGGAGCTTTTTTTCTTCCGCTTGGGGTGCATCTTTATTGCTACCTTAACGACGACTTCACCAATTTTCTCATGGTCTCGGAGATAGACTCCAGGAGTCTTTCCTGACACAAGGTCTTTCACTATTTCATCGGTATCATCATCGGTGCGGTCTGGCAAACCCATAGCAGACTTATCACACGTCGCAATGACTGGTGAATCCACTTTCTTAGCATGCTCAAGGATGTCAGTTCGAATGCACTGTTCATCTACAACGATGACATCGGCAAACCCAGCTCGAACAAATCGAAGCTGCCAGGAGATTGGACCGACTATCTTAGCTTTCGCGTCGTAGCGGGTGATATCAAATGCTGTACAACAAATGCCAGCAATGTCAATGTTTTCAGTGACTCCTGTCTCAGAGGCATAATCCATGATGTATGTGGCAGGAACTACGTTATGTCCAATAGCTAAAATCATAGCTTTCTTGGGATCCATGCTCGCGATCCCTGCTTCAATGAGAGGGGCTTCAGGATCTGATTGTGGAAAACCAAGGGTGGAAATTTGAGCTAGGTCTGCGATTTCCATACCTACTTGATCAATCATTCCTACATGGAAGGCTTTTGATTCAAAGTCTATCCAGCTGCCTTCTTGACCGGTGTGAACGGCTGACAGCGTGTGTGTGAGCTGAG
>JAEOSV010000309.1 GCA_016840185.1 Candidatus Hermodarchaeota archaeon
ACGGCAAAGAATTCCTCCCCCTCGACATCAAAATCGAACACATCGGCCACTACCTCGGCGAATACGCCCCCACCAACAAAGCCGTCCGCCACGGCAACCCCGGCATAGGGGCGACCAGGGGAAGCCAATATGTACCACTTAAATAATATATAGAAATTTACCTATCTATATAGATTTTGTTTAATTGGAATTGTGGTGTTTAAGTACCTCCTTGTAATCAAAATAAAGATGGATAATGAGGATAAGGAATGAGCGTCTTTTCCATATACCAGACTTTCTTAAAAAAAATATCTTCGTACAATTAGATCGGTTAATTGGTTCCGCGGTATTTTCGCAAGATTTTTTTTCCGTATAAGACGGGACCATAAATACGGATGTTGTTGTAAATTCGCTCGAGTCGTCGAGTTTTTTTGAGTTTTTGTTCGGTTTCGGCTTTCAATTCGAGGAGTCGTTCATCGGAGAAGTCGGTGAAGTTGAAGGTTAAATGGTCGGCGTCACCGAGGACTGAAAAGTAGGCGTCTAAGGAGCCATATTGAGTGAGAATTTCTTGTTCGTAATCTAAGTATAGCTGGGTGCCTGGGTAGCCGGTGGTGATGAAAAAGTCGGGGCTTAGATTAAGCTCCTTACAGAACGCGACGGTTTCGTTAAGAGTGTCTTCGGTTTCTCCTGGATATCCGATCATAAAGGTGGCTCGTGGCATCATGTGGTGTTTGCGGGTGAGTTTGATGGCTTTTTTAGCTTGTTCGACGGTTACGCGTTTTTTCATGTTGTCGAGGATTTTTTGTGATCCTGATTCGATGCCATAGCCCACGGAATAGCATCCTGATTTTTTCAAGGTCTTGAGAATCTCACTGCTAATGATGTTTGCGCGGCCATAGCAGGAAAAGATGAGATCGAGTCCTTCCGCCTTTGTTTTTTCATAGAATTCGTTTACGCGTTTTTTACTGGTTGTGAATATTTCATCTAAAATGAGAAAAGTTTCAGGGTTGTATTTTTCTTGGAGGAATTGGATTTCTGCAATCACGTTGTCGATTGAGCGGTTTCTGACACATCCGAATAGTCCGTAGCAGAAATGGCAGGAGTAGGGGCATCCTCGACAGGTGATTAGGCTGAATTCGGTGGATTTGAGGATTGAGCTAGCATGGCTGATGTTTTTCAAGTACACGTCCATGGGGAACAGATCATAGGCTGGAAAGGGGATGTCGTCTAGGTTTGAGATTAATGGGCGTTCGGGAGTTTGTTTGATTTGTCCTGTTTTGGTCTTGTAGGCAATGCCGTTTACAGATTTGACGTCTTTCCCTTTTTCAAGAGTGGACGCTAGGTCACTCATGGTTAATTCGCCCTCTCCAATTACGGCGATATCTGCAGGGATTTTTGAAAGCAGTAAATCGGGGTGCGTGGATACCACTCCACCTCCTACCACGATTGGAGTTTTGGGATTATATTGACGAATTTTAGGAACTAGCCATTTGAGATGGTTGTAGAGGGTGATTAATCCACCAGTGGCAATGATGTCATACCGGTCGTTCAGTGCAATTTTGGCTTTAATTTCGTCGTCAGTTGGACGGAGCGCGTTTAAATCAAGTACCTCAACGGTATGTCCTTCGTCACGCAGCACACTAGCAATGGTTGCTAATCCAAAGGGAATGTGTCGTGGGGGTTCACTCAGGCGGATGGCAGGGTTAATGAGTAGAATTTGCATTAGAACGCCTCATAACTGTGTAGTCAGACCAGTCGACACCACAAAAGTTTTTCTTAGGATAGATCATCCCAAGTTAGGATATGATCTTCATCAAGGTCACGCGCAGCAGTTTTTCCCACCACTTGCTCGAGTTGGCTCGGACTAATTCCAGTTGCGGGACGCTTGTAGGTTAGCAGGTCTGGTGTGATTTTTGTTCCCTTTTTGATAACCTGTCGTGTTACAAGGCTTCGACGCGCAAATTGCCGTGCTGGTTTTTCCACCTCAAGGACAGTCTTATCAAACTCGCCAAGGAGGGGCATGATAAAATCAAGTTTCTTATTGAACGTAGCTAGATCCGTTGGATCCATAGCATGGTAATGATCGTTGTTGGGAAGCGTTTTGTCAAGCGTGAAGTGTTTTTCGAGGACAACTGCGCCAAGAAGTGAGGCCGTCAGGAGAACAGTAAGGTCGGTATCGGGAAGTGTGTGATCGGAGTATCCGATGAAGTGTTCGGGGAAAGTTTGTTGCAGAAATGGAATAGATAGCAAGTTGGCGGCGTGGTATGGTGTTGGATAGCTGAGGACACAATGTAATAAGACTAATGGATTATTTTCTTCTTTTTTGATGACATTGACTGCCTGTTGGATTTCGTCAACGGTGGATGCACCGACGGAGAGAAAAATTGGTTTCCCGCACTGACTGATTTTCTTTATGAATGGCAGATTCGTGATATCTGAGGAAGAGATTTTGAAGAGTGGCATGAGATCGTTGAGCAACTCGATGGCATCATCGTCGAATGGTGTGGAAATGAAAGTAATACCTACTTGTTTTGCGTAGGCTGCGAGTTCTCGAAACTCGTCTTCGCCAAAATGATCAAATCGTTGGAAAAATTCTCGCTGAGTTTTTCCCGTATCCCAATAGGCTGGGGATTCACGAGCTGCAATTTTATCTGCTTTGTAAGTTTGGAATTTGATAGCATCAGCGCCGTTTACCTTGGCTTCATGGATCATCTTCTTTGCGGTTTCCATGTCGTTTTCATGGTTTACTCCCGCTTCGGCGACTATAAACGGTCGGCGTCCACGTGCAATAGTAAAATCTCCAACTTGGATTTTCTTCACCATTTCGCCTTCTCCTTCCATGTTATTGATTTGTTTTTTTCTTTTCAAAATTCTCGTATGATTTCCAAATTAACTGGAGGGTGTTTTGGGTGCCCTCCCGGAGATTGAATTGATGCATGATTTTATTCATTTGTTTTCGTTGAGGATAACTGTTAACAAGACGGTTTATCGCTTCTGCGAGTTCTTTTTGGGATAGTTGGGTTGCCAGGCCTAAATCAAGAATCCCGTCACAAACTTTAGTGAAAAGATGTTTTGCCTCACGTTTATTTTGTGAAATGCTGATGCACGGGGTTCCAATGGCTGTAATTTCGTAAACGGTTCGCCCATTAGAAGTGATGACTAGGTCCGCGTCAAGGATTTGTTGGGCCATCGTCTTGATATCCTTAAGCACTCGAACCTTCATTCCATCCTGCTTCAGTTTCTTTACTGTAGATTGTAAGGCTTTAGTCCGTTTATATCCAAATCCTAAAACAACTCGTATTTCCGCATCAAGATTCAGGGTATTCAATGCCTCTAGCGTTCTTCGGGTCATATCTTGCTCATCTGTTCCTCCAAACGTGATGAGGATGTGCCCTACATCCTTTGTTATCTGTTTGTATGGTGAGAGAATGAATTCATCACGAAGCACCACATATTGGTAACCAAAGACTTGGTTCTTTGGAGGTTGTGGATGCAGATACAATGCATTGATGGTCAAGTCCGCGTCCTGTGATCCCTCTCCAAGGTCTTCAAAATTTACAATTAACCCATGAGTTTCTTTTCGAAGACGGGAAATGTAGGGTTTTGTGGTGTCCAGAACATCATTAATTATTATGTGAGGTTTGAGGGAGTTCAGGATTTTCCACATTTGCGCCTTAGTTGAAAAGGATTGGATTTCAAAATTGTAAGCCGCAACTTTGTCTAAGCCCATTTTTCGTCGTTGATCAATGAGGAAGATAACCTGATGGTCGAGAATCTGATGGGCTAGTGTTAGTGTCCGATAAATATGCCCTAGCCCAATCGTTCGATCACCATCGACGCGAATTACGATACGCTTGCGATTGAGGAGCTTTTCTGTAATCCACCAGTCACGGTAACTATCAATGTCAATACTTTCCTCTTTGGGCATCTCGAAAAGCTGAATTTTTTCGCCAAAACGGGACTCTGCTGTAACGTACTGACGTTTTGTTGCCAGAATTGCCCCAGTTTCTTTAAACATAGGGTCTAGCAGCTGACGGTTGACTCGCTTTTTTTGAAGTAATGAGTATTTACCATGTTGTTTTACCCAGTATAGATGGGTTTCATCTACCACCGCAATGAGAGTTTCGGCATTACTTTCTTTCAATTTGGTAATCGCGGCATCAATGGTTTTACTGGAAACCAGTGGTGAAGTTGGTTGTAAAGTTACAACGTAATCGTACTGCGTGTTGTTTTGTACCTCCAAATAAGTCACGGCATGAAAAATAACGGGATCCAGTGGGACTGTATCACCAGATAGTTCCTCGGGGCGGTTCACAACTTGAGCTCCGTAGTTTTGGGCAACCTGCGCAATTTCCTCATCTTCGGTTGTGACTACAAAATCGGTGATTTCTTGTGATGTTTGAGCTGCTGCAATGATATGTGCAATGAGGGGTTTTCCTGCCAACAATCGAAGATTCTTACGTGGAATTCCCTTTGAACCGCCACGTGCAGGTATTACGGCTAAGACTTTCACCATTGCAAAGCAACCTCTCATACTTCGGGTATCATACTTTTCCTACATTCAACGTTATTTTGGTATGTGTTGAACAAGGGTTCAATCGTCGTGACTAAAGACTGTACTTAAGTGGCTTTATAATCAATTCCCTAGCCAGCAGATGAGCATTACCCGAAAATAATATCTGAGTCAAATTGTATCAACAAAGAAATAATAACACGAACCTGGATGAAATACCTTCCTCGAATAAAGAATAACTTAATACCGAATCTCCGAAATGGGGTTCTTAATATGTATCTGATTCTTTCCCGTCATAATTCGAATGTTGGAGACTATTTGATATTAGAACGGGCCAAGAATCTCATCGAGACCCTAAAACCCAAATCGCAAATCCAGGTTGGTCATATTGCTGTGCCCTTATATGACCAAATTACTCCAGAGCAGTTAACACAGCTCAAAGCGGTTATCATCACCGGTGGTCCTGGAATTCGACCTAACATATACCCTGATATCTACCCCGTCCACTCAGATATCCTTGATCACAATATTCCCATAATTTTCCTTGGGATTGGGGCAAAATACTATCCGGGAGAATATTATCTGGCTGGTCAAGTCAGACTAAGTGAGAGAAGCAAGCGGTTTCTTCAAAAGATAAACGAGTCGGGGTATGCTATTGGTGTCAGAGACATTCATTCAGTCCGTGTATTACAACTCAATGGTATTCAGGGCATTTCTATGAATGGATGTCCTGCTTGGTATGCAATCAACAAATTCCCCACTCACCATGCTCAACCAAAAGAGATTAAACGAATTTTATTTACAACGCCCGCGACTCCGAGTCACTATGGCATCGCCGCATCCGTTTTAAAGAATCTGCGCATGTTCTTTCCTGATGCCACAATTCTTGTCTCTTTTCATCACGGAATCCAACTTGGCGAAAAGGGTGAGCAACATCTCACCCAACTCAATAAGCGACTGCTAAGTTTTGTTAGAAAGCTTGGATGTGAAACCTTTGACGCATCTTATGATTTGAAGAAAATTCAAGTGTATGACACAATGGATATTCATATTGGATTTCGAGTTCATGCACACATCTATTTTCTAAGCTATGCCAAACCCTCGTTTTTAATTTCAGAAGATTCGCGAGGGGATGGAGTAGTGAAAACTTTGGGAGGTATAGGGTTTCCTGCTTGGAATCAACTACAAGCCTGGACTGCGCTTAACCGACTGTCACAACTCGGTTTTTCCTATCTAACCAAGGGCATTGAACGAGTATCAAAGTGGAACATGCAGCTGAACCTAAACATCCCTCATCAAGTGGTTGAAACGCTCAACACTGAATTAGAAACAAAGTTCGAATCATTTCGAACAGTACCTAACACGATTCAATTCTGGTACCAAAACAATATGAAAAAATTCATTGATGAAATTCCCTAACAAACCCTTTGCATTCACAAAGAGCTACTTTTAAGAGGAGGTGCTCCTGAAGGGAGTTTGGTCATTTTGAGGTTAAAATCATGAAGCCTTGGTTACTCAATATTTTGGCATGTCCAATATGCAAGGATCATCCGCTTTCAGTGTATGTGCTAGATGTGAAGAAAAATCGCCTGAAAGATAAGAAAGGATTAGCAGGAGAATTGATTGTACACCATCAGAGAGGAGTCCTGAGTGAACCCTCGCTAGAACCTGTCCATAATCTCTCGAAAGATAAAACCTTTGATCAACGGCTAGCGAAGGCGCGGAAAGTGTTTGCTTCCTTATCCAGACAAAAGCCCGACGCCCAGGATTTAGTACCACTCGCCGAGTACTTCCATGGAACTGAAATTCAGGAAGGTGCCATGCGGTGTGAGAAATGTGAAAGATGGTTCCCAATCGGTTCCCGTATAGAAACCATCCCCGAGCTGCTTCCTGATGCAGGGCGTGACAAAAAGGCCGATATTGCTTTTCTTCAGAAGCATCGTGATGTGCTCCCCAAAGTGATTTTAACCGGTTCTAAGCCCTTTGCAATTGAAAAGAGCTAGTTGGCGACACTGACTAGCAGAATTCTTATATAGGGTACAGAGCTTCACTGTCCTCGCTCTCACGTTGTTTGGGAGTGCGGACCAGCGCCGAGGGTTCTGTGATTCTCGTTCTTGCTGCTGCAACCTGCAAAGTGAGTGTTGTAACCACCTAGGTTGGATACCACATGCCCAATTACGGCTATTCGATCATTGGTCTGGATCCAGACAAAACCGCACGGGCTAGCGGACGCGAAATTCGCATATCACGAAAGGCAGCCCGGGAGATCTGTAACGAACTACGCGGTCTCCGATTGGAAGCTGCCAAAACCTACTTGGAAAGAGTGATTGCGTTGCGTCAAGCAGTGCCTTATCGTCGGCATGACAAGAAGGTCGGTCATCGGAAGGGCTTGCACAAAGCCGATACGGGACGGTACCCGGTGAAAGCATCTAAAGAAATTTTACGCGTGATAGCTAACGCTGAAAACAATGCCGATTACAAAGGGTTGGATCTTGACCGACTTCGTGTGACGCATATATCTGCGTTTCCGGGTCGGGTCATCAAACGTTTTATCGAACGGGCCCATGGACGGTCAACCAAATACGATGAGCAATTGGTGCATGTTGAGGTTGTATTAACGGAGGAGTAAGAATGCCAGCTGAAGATCATTTTATCAATCGAGGATTATTGAAAGTCAAAGTCAATGACTTTTTACGCCGCGAGCTCCGTCGAGCCGGTTATGCTGGCGTAGACCTCCAGAAAACCCCCTTAGGGATGCGTGTTGTTGTGTATGCCGCACGTCCAGGTATGGTCATTGGTCGTCGCGGTACCACTGTACGTGAATTAACGGAAACGCTGGAACACGATTTCGGGTTAGAAGCTCCACAAATTGAAGTTAGTGAAGTGGAAGTACCCGAACTGAATGGTTCCATTATGGCCGAGCGGTTAGCTCAACGTCTAGAACGGGGTGACCATTTCCGTCGTGCCGCGTACGGCGTCCTTCGCCGAATCATCGGTGCGGGAGCCAAGGGTGTGGAAATTTCTATTGCTGGGAAACTCACAAGTCGTCGAGCTCGGTATCAAAAATTCCGTAGTGGATTCGTAGCAAAAACTGGTGAACCGATTCGCACAGCTGTGAGTCATGGCTGGGCTTTTGCTATCATGAAACCTGGCATTCTTGGAGTGCAGGTTCGAATTATGCTTCCAGATGCGGTGGCTCCGGATCGACCTGTTATTATTCATCGTGAGGTTGAAGTTCAACCCGTGCCTGCTCCAACTCCTGAAGCCGC
>JAEOSV010000310.1 GCA_016840185.1 Candidatus Hermodarchaeota archaeon
CAACGGTCGTCAACGTGTATGGCACTGACATTGGTCTCATGGTCACATACCAAGACCAGCTTCACTTCGTCTTCGGTGACACATTTGGTCCCGAGAAATACGATTGGCGGTCCAACACAATCGCTTACACATCTGACTCTGATCCTTCAGATGGTCTTATGCTAACAGGGTGGATTACTGACAATGCTACACATCTAGCTCGGGAATTAATACCTAGTGCGAAAATCGATGATGTTGAAAAAACAGTCATTCCAACTGCTGCTTTTGCGCGAGAGGGGTGCCTGTATCTTTACTATATGTCGGTGACAAGTTGGGGTGATGCTGGCTACTGGACGTGTAACAATGCCAGTATCGCCTATTCCCTTAATGGCCATTCTTTCATTGAAGCCCTAAACATGTCTTGGCCTGGTGATTCCTATTTCATCGAATGGGGGCTAGTCAAGGGAGGACCCGGCGCTCCAGCGACCGGGGGTTATGCGTATTTCCTAGCCACAGGTAGCGGACGCCATCATTCCTGTTACCTTGCCCGCGTTCCCGAAGCACAAATTCTCAACCAAAGCAGTTACCAGTATTTTACGGGATTATCAACCAGCAATCTACCACTATGGACAAATAACCACACCGATGCACAACCTGTTCTCATCGCACCAACCGGTGAAATCACAGTGATGTGGAACACCTACCTTAGTAAATACATGCTAATGAACTTAGATGCAGATGCTAAAAAACTCTATGTACGAACAGCGCAAACACCATGGGGTCCCTGGAGTTCACCACGCACTGTCCTTTCACGCCCTGAATATGTCGGATTTTATGCTCCGAATATCGACCCGGTGCTCATCGAGGACAGTGGACGAATCGTCTATTTCACGATGAGTTTGTGGAACGAATACAACGTGTACCTGATGAAAGTGGATCTCACTCAACTGATCGGATATATGTACATCAATCAAGAAGTCATTATCGTAGCAACTTGCACTTGGCTTTGTGCAACTACCCTCTTAATGCAAGTATCCGTTTCTAATCGATTCTCCTTGTTAAAGAAGTGAAATTAAAAGCCAGTCTCCCTTCAATAGAGTCTTAGCGAGGGACATTTCTTGACTAAAAAACAGTATGACATAATCATCATTGGCGGTGGGCCCGCAGGATTAACGGCAGCCATTTACACGGCTCGAATGGGACGGAAGACACTGCTCTTGGAAGGAAAAATGTTTGGGGGTCGGGCAGCCACAGCACCCCATGTTTGGAACTACCCTGGATTTCCTGAAGGAATCACTGGACCTGAACTCATCGATTTAATGGTCAAACAAGCTGAGAAATTCGGAGCTGAACTCAAATTTGCCACCGAAGTTATCGACTTGCAATTTGAAGGAATGGTCAAGAAAGTCGTGACCCGTGAAGATACATATCAGAGCCATGCAGTGATTATTGCAACTGGCACCCAAAGTAAAAAGTTACGAATTCCAGGGGAAACCGAATATGTGGGTCTGGGCGTGAGCTATTGTCCGATCTGTGATGGTCCTCTTTTCCGGGAATTACAGGTTGCTGTAATTGGTTCGGGTAGCGAAGCCTTCGAAGATGCCTTCTATCTGTCAACTATTGCAAAACAGGTCACGCTAATAACACACACTCCAGAAATTGAAGCTGGGCAGACATTTCTCGATGAAGCAAAGGAAAAACCCAATCTTGCTCTTATTCGGGGGAAACTCCTAACCATCACCGGAGACCAAGTTGTAACTGGGCTCACCTATCGCCAATTTGGAGATGACTCCGAACATAAGTTAGCCCTTGATGGAGTGTTCGTTTCAATTGGTGGAGTACCGCTCACAACTTTGGTGAAAGAAGCGGGGGTTGCGGTTGATAAAGGAGGGTGCATTACCGTTACACGTAAGCAAGGAACCAACATCGAAGGTGTCTATGCTGCAGGTGACTGTACGTGTGGTGGCATGCAAATTATCACTGCAGCAGGTGAAGGTGCCATGGCGGGGATGCAAGCCTACCGGTTTACGAAAAAGCAGGCTTCCTTGAAATAAGGGTTGAATAGCCTTTAGTGGTTTTTAATTGCTGGGGAGTGCTAGGCGGGTCCAGTCGACGAAATCCTCGCGCTTCCGATCAATCCGGGTGCTAAGCCAGGAGATGAGGTCATGTACGGTTTTGATGGCGGCAGGATGCATCATCATGAACACATCCACTCCTGCGAGTAGGAACATGAGTGCCGTTGTACTTTCCCAAATAGGACCTCGTAATTCTCGGGGTCCGAGTTCAGGTTTTTTCATCCAAGCCTCACGAGCTGCCCAAGCATTGGTGGTGCCGCTGCTCAATGGGAATTGGAGTTCTGAGTCACCCATTAATCCGGCTAATCGCATGCGTTGCATTATAGTGAAACTATATTCGGCCCCGTATCCGAGTGCAGCTGTGGTTGGATCAATGATGATTTGGTCTTGTGTTA
>JAEOSV010000311.1 GCA_016840185.1 Candidatus Hermodarchaeota archaeon
ACATCACTTGGAATCATCTTCAAGAGTTTCACTTTAACTTTTGTGGCCCGAGGAAGAATGATGAATAGCTGACTTCGAGCACGAGCAATTTGACTCGCCATTTGCGACTGGAATGCTTTTTCACCAATTACAAATTGGTAGAGATCGAAGGTAGCGGGTTCAGCTTCCTTTGAGCGCCGCCAAAATTGATTCACGCTTTGTGTAGCAAGAGTAACATGGCCTTCAGCTTCTTGGAGAAGTGCAGCAATCTGTGAATTTGTTTCTTTGATGTAGCTAGTCCGCCATTCGGTGAAGGATTTGGGTATATCATGGGTGATTTTTGTCAAGTGTTGTTCACTTTGTGCAACCATTTGATCCAGTTGTGGAGTGAACTCTTGACCGCGGAGTTGGTCTAAAATGTCTGGAACTTGAGCCAGTTGAGTATCGAGTTCACGGGCTTGTAATTTCACTTTTTTTACAGAATCTTCAAGTCCGGCAGCAAACTTTGATCGAAACGTCTCCGTGAGCTCGGCTAGCCGATCCGCTAGATTGGTAGTTGCTTTCTGATTTCGCTGGATTACTTCACCGAAGGCTAAATCCAGTGCATTGTGAACCCATTCAGCAAGTTGTTCTCGTAACTTGTCAAATTCTTGATGGGCAGCCATGGCAACTTCTTCGAAGCGTTCTTGGGCTTCTTGTAGATGGTCTTGGATAGCTTCGGTCAAAGAAACTTGGAAGTTTGCTTTTAACCGTTTTACGGAGGTCATGATGTGATCTTTAGCAAAGTTTTCGATGACCCCTTTGAAAGCACCGAGTCGGTATTTGGTTTCCATGAGGTCTCCCAAGGAAGCTTCTAGTGCGCTCATTTCTTGTTCAAAGTCAGCAAGATGTTCTTCAACGACAGAGGGGGTGACATTCCAAAGTTCGATGAGGGTTTCCCTGAATGAATCCAGTTCGTGAAGGCGGAACGATTGTTCACGCATATCGGAGAGAGAGATATTGACAATGTCATAGACGTCGTTTTTCAATTTGTTGAGAACGTTGATGAAGGAATCAATGGATTCAAAGTCATTGAGTTGGTTACGAGTTTCCATCATACGTTCATCGACTTCAGTCAGAAGCTCCTCCTGTAAGTCAACAGCAAAAGCTTCAAACGTGGGAGTGGCTTGAAGGGTGTGAGCTTTTCCCCGGAACCCTTCAAAAGCCGTATCCAGAGATTGATCAATATTCGTTCGAAGGGTTTCTAATTGGTACGGAAGAGTTTCCACGTCTTTTCTCACTGATGCATCAATGCCCTGTATTCCCGTTTCAACACGAGCTGGAAAATCGGTGCGAAGCTGACGTAGTAAATCTCGTACTCGGGTAAGAGCAATCATGACTGCTTCGACGGGTGCCACGGCTTCATAGGTTTCATCTGGATTGCGACGAACCAAACCACATGCCTGTAACTCGTCAAGATATTGATCAGCCTTTTTGGTAGATAATCCGTGATTTTCCTGAATTTCAGTCCTGGGATAAGGAGTGGGCTCTGTCGCCAACTCGAAATATAGACTGACAGCTGGGGGTGATACTTGTAACAGCTCAGCAAGAGAAGGCTGTTTACTTGGTTCAGACTCTTGTTGTTCGTTTACCTCCATAGAATAACCCCGCAATTCGGTGAAGGAAACCTTCACTACTCTTCTCTTCTAAGGGAACTCCTAATTAATTCTTTATCGCTTGAAGCTTTGCTTATAAAGGAACAATGTTTCACGGTCGCAAGTTCGGAAAACCCAAAAACCCCCAAGTTGAATTATCCTAAGACATTTTAAGTGAACGTCATCGTTAGCGATTGAGGTTCAAACGGATAAAACCATGTGTTAGAAATTGCTGGGTGAATAGATTGGCTCCAGAAAAGAAGACTAGTCCGCTTATCCTGAAAAAAGAAGACATTCCCAATTTCGTATCGAAACTCACCCAAATCCTAACAATCTATGGACCAGTCGCAAAAAAAACCCAATTCGTATTTGACACTATCACTGACGGAACACAACTTCGATTGGATTATGACACTACAATACTACCTCCAAAGAAGTATTTCATTCCACCTGAAGAAGAAATAGTCAAGTTCTCACTAAAACCAGAACTCAAAATCCAGAATCCCCTCGATGAGAAGAATACGGAGCCTTTGTGGAATGGAAAACGTTTCCTTGTCTTTGGAATTCATTCCTGTGATCTTGCAGCTATTAAATTCCATGATCATGTTCTTACTCAGGTCTACCCAGATCCCTATCGCGCCCAACGACGTGATGAAGGAATAATCATCGGAGTTAATTGTTTAACTCCCTGTGAGGCCGGTTTTTGTAAATCGACGCGGACACTCAATACAACCGAACCTGCGGATCTTATGTTGACAGAATTGGACAACTCATATTATGTAGACGTGCTTACCTCAACAGGCAAGGATATTGTAGACTATTGTAAGACTCAATTTTCTCCAGCATCACAACAGCAAACTAATCAGGTTAAGAAAATTATCGTCCATCGCGAGAAATCTTTCCCAGATCCAATAAAGGAGTTCCAAAAACTTCCTGGACTGCTTGAAGCCAGTTATGAAGGA
>JAEOSV010000312.1 GCA_016840185.1 Candidatus Hermodarchaeota archaeon
CGACTACACCAGCATGAGGTAACCCATGGTGATTTAACAACCTCAAACATGCTTCTTCTTTCTCCCAAACTCATCTATTTCATCGATTTTGGTTTGGCAGCAACAACACAAAATATCGAAGATTACGGCACTGATCTTCACCTCCTTAGAAGGGCCCTTCTGAGTACGCATTATCTCTACTGGGAAGACTGTTATAGAGCATTCCAAGAAGGATACAACCTCACCTTCGGAGAGAGAAGCACTGACGTTTTCCGCAAGGTGGAAGCGATAGAAAGTCGAGGTCGCTATATCACAGAGAGAATTCGGTGAACACGATGACCCAACCCGTACTTCTGTTTGTTACAGGAAACAAAAACAAGTTCGCCGAAGCCCAAAAAATTACAAAACGCGCTGGCATTGAAATTAAACAATATCATGAACGTCCGGTTGAAATCCAGTCAAGCTCATTACATGATATCGCTCGACATAGCTGTCAGCATGCCCTCGAGCTAGTAAATCAATCCCTTTTCGTTGAGGACGCGGGTATGTTCATCTATCAATTTAATGGATTTCCTGGTCCCTACTCCTCCTACGTGTTGAAAACCCTCGACAATCCAGGTCTTCTCAAACTCATGGATGACGTAAAAGAACGATACGCTGTCTTTCGTAGTGTAATCGCCTACGGGGAACCTGAGCGTGAGATCCATTTGTTCGAAGGAGAAACCAAAGGCACCATTTCTCGACGAATCCGTGGAACCGAATGGGGATTTGATCCCATTTTTATTCCTGAAGAAGGTGACGGCTCCACCTACGCGGAAATGTCAGACGAGATGAAAAACCGCATCTCCCACCGAGCTAAATCGCTGGCTAAATTTGTCCAATGGTACCTGAAGTATGGTCCAAAGACCACATAATGGGATAGAATTAAATAGCGTTGTCTATTCCTGCTGTCCGGTGCTTAGCACCTGGTTTCCTGTTTTGACAGGAATTACACATCCATTTGGTGTATTTAATGGCTCGGATGCACTCTTCTCGAAAAGGAAAATCTCATTCCAAACGCCCAATTCGGCTAGAAACCCCTGATTGGTGTCAACGGACACCAGAAGAGGTCGAAGAGCTTGTTGTGAAATTGGCTAAGGAAGGTCACCAACCCTCCATGATTGGGCTCAGGCTTCGAGATCAGTACGGGATTCCACTCACCAAAGCGATTACAGGGAAAACCATTACACAAATTCTTAATGAAAACGAACAATCTCTGAGAGTCCCTGAAGACCTCTTTCATCTCATTAGTCGAGCCATTACTCTACGAAGACACCTTGAAGATTCCAAAAAGGACCTTCACTCTCGGTATGGCCTTCGGCTCATCGAGAGTAAAATTAGGCGCTTAGTGAAATATTACCGTCATAGGGGCATTCTTCCCCAAGACTGGAAATACACACCAGAGCAAGCCGCGCTCCTCATTCGCTAGGCGTAGAGGACTGTTGGCTGATTTCCTTGACAAAAGACCTAGATCGCCTTTTAGAAATCGCAGATTCGGCAGCTGGCCGTATCAATGACTGGATTGAAGCTAAAGAACCCATTTTTGTAACTTCCCACTTGGATGCCGATGGTTTATCGGCTGCAGGTATCATGGCTTCAGCGCTCTCTCGTCGAAATACACCTTTCCATCTCAGAATTACCCGACAATTAGATCAGGTCTATCTTTCCGAAATCGCAGGTAAGGGTGCTGAACGCTTCATCTTCTGCGATTTAGGCAGTGGTCAACTAGCCCATATCGAAGAGGGACTTGGTGATGCCGAGGTTGTCATTTTAGATCACCATCCTCCACCCAAGAAGAAACCGTCATCAAACATCCGGCAAGTCAATCCCCACGAATTCGGATTTGATGCCACCTATGAGATTTCAGGTGCGGGAGTTTCCTACCTGGTTGCCCGACACCTTGGCGGTTCGAACGAAGATTTGGCAGGACTTGCCGTGGTTGGAGCATTAGGGGATATTCAAGACCGGGGAAAACAGCACGACCTAGTGGGCTTAAACCGGGAAATTATTGTCGAAGATGCAGTTGCCAGTGGCGTCCTGGACCGGTCCATTGACATGCGCATTTTCGGTCGCGAAACTCGACCCATCCATGTCGCGTTACAATATAGCAGCGATCCCTATATTCCTGGCATTAGTAACGACCCAGAAGGCGCTATGAATTTTCTCGCAGATCTGGGAATTGAACTCCGTGAAGGCGACCAGTGGCGAACCATTGCATCCCTCTCAAAGGAAGAAAAACGTCGACTAAACTCGGAACTCGTCACCTACATGCTGAAGCAAAATATCCCACCCCGGGAAGCCCAATCCCTCATCGGAGTTGTCTTCACACTAATTCATGAAGAGAAGGGCAGCTACATTCGTGATGCCCGCATGTTTTCCACCTTGCTCAACGCGACCGGTCGGTCGAACCAAGGCGGTATCGGGGTCGCAATTTGCATGGGTGACCGACAAGATTTGCTCCGAAAAGCTGAAACAATTCTAAAGGAGTACCGACAACAACTTGCCCTAGGTCTTCAATGGCTGACAGATGATTCCGAAGCAGTAACGAAACTAAAACTCATCCAAACTTTCCATGCAAAAGATCGAGTGCCTGACACTATTGTCGGTTCAATTGCTGGCTTGGCCCTGAATGCCCGAATTTTGGATTGGTCAAAACCAGTTATCGCTTTCGTGTATTCTCGTGATGGACGCGTCAAGGTTTCTGGACGGACAACTCGTAAGATCGTCGAAGCAGGTGCAGATTTGGGTGAAGCAATGAAAAAAGCCACCGCAGAAATCGGCAGCGGATCCGAAGGCGGAGGTCATAACATTGCAGCGGGAGCAACCATTCCTCGGGGGCAGGAGGAGCAATTCTTGAAGATTATCGAACGTATTCTCCGAAAGCAAATGGGACGCTTGAAAGAGGTTGCCACCCAACCGGGTAAGACTGCGAATGAGGAAACAATTAAATAGCCGCGGCAGGTTTTGCCCTTCACGCTTCAATAAAAACGACTAGTACATGAAAGGTAACTAACAATGAGCCGTCAATCTCGAGTACGCGACAAATGGCGTGAAAAACGCTGGTATATGATGGTGGCCCCCTCATCCTTCGGAAACGTAGAAATCGGGGAAACTCCAGCTGCCAACGCAAAAATACTGGTAGGTCGAAAAGTTGAGACTACTTTATACGCCATATCGGGGGATTTCAATCAAATCCACGTTAAACTCTATTTTCAAATCAATGAAGTGAAAGGCGATAAAGCCTATACTCATTTTGCCGGTCATGATTTCACTCG
>JAEOSV010000313.1 GCA_016840185.1 Candidatus Hermodarchaeota archaeon
GATTGGGAATGGGCCGATTTTTAATTCCACAAAGGTGCGAATCCATAAAATTGAATTCTCAGATAATTAGGCGGAACCGAGCGGGGCGACTGGGATTTACCTCTACAACATCTACATGTGCGAGAACTGCAGCAAATTGGCTGGCTGAACTTGCTCCCTGAGTATGTGGACGAACCACGGCAGCAAGGGTTCCTGGTTTGGGTTGACCGGTGGTTGCACCAATTTTCATCCAGCCCCCGGGAGGTAAATACTTGAATTCTTTTACGAGGTCATCTACTGCGTCCATGTGAACAGCGACTCGGGCTTTCTTTTCTCCCACGCGGAAAACCATCTCATTGGGAGAAATTGATTCAATGACGAACTGGGCACCAGCGGCGGTTTTGAGACTTGCTCCATTTGCGAGTTTTGTTCGGATTGCTTGACGAATGGTATCAGATTGAATCATGGTGGTTTCAACTCCAATGTAATGTACCTATTGTTTTGATTCCTTTTCAGACTTACCCCTCTCTATTCTGTTGAAACCGTGATAACCTTCACTATCTTAGACAGCACGGAATCGTGATAGGTGCGTTCTATGAGATACCAAGATTCACTAAGTTATACTTGCGCCACAAACTCCACAGAATTGGGCATTCGGATTTGTTAGGGGGTTTCCACACGCTGCGCAGTATTTCACACCTTTCGTTGAAGGCGGTGGAGTAGTTTTCACCGTGGTAGTTGGCGCTGGAGCTTGCGCTGGAGCGAAGGTTGATTCCTTGGGAGTGATGGCACCGGCAATCAGGACTAAAAGTCCAGGGATGAAACCGGAAAAGAGGAGGCCAAGAATTCCAGTAATTATGAGACCAACTTTGTGTTGGCTTGGGTTACTCCGCCACATGAACCAGATGATGGCAAAAATCAGTGAGAAAACGGTCATGACACCGACACTGATGGACACCCCCATCATTACGTTCATAAAATCACCGACGGGAAAACCGGGTGGGAGCTCAGATGGTGGAATTGCGGGGAGAAATGTTAAGACAAATACAACTAAAGCCGTCATGCTAGCCCATACAAAGAAGAAGATGAGTTGTAACACAGCAGCTATCAATACAAGTGTTCTGGATGTTCCTTCATCAGCCATTTTTGGGAAATCTCCAATGAGTTCCTATGAATTGCTCAGAATCTAGGTACATAAAATTATGTAAATCGGATCGGTCGAGGGAAGCACACGTCCAAGATTAGAAGTCCAACAAGTTTTTCAGCTTCGGAATTTCATCACTCATCTGATGAGTTGATGGGATTCCAGAGTTATCAAGGAGGGTACTGATACGAGCACGCTACAAATGACATATCGTTCCCAAGGCATTGCATTAACGGCACTCTTATCCGCAGTCTATGTCGCATATGCTCTCCTTTCAAGTTACCTCTTTGGATCTATTACGCACGGGATGGAAAACTTCATTGTTCGCTCTCTGGTCTTCGTTATCCTTGGAGGATTAACAACAGGCTTTGGCTATAGCACAATAATGGGAGGGATATCGGGACTAGTCCTCGAATTCACTATTCCTACCCCCGTCCGATTCTACCTTTTCCCTTCACTGCTCGCCTACGGCTTCATCTTCGATATCATCATCAACTTCCAACGCACTCCGAACACGGTACCCAGTCCAACCCGTATGTTGCTGGGGACAATTTTCGCCAGTTTCGTCATGTCTGTCACGGCCCTTTCAGTCTTCACCCTCGTGGGATTTTTCCCACCTCAGCTCATTCCCCTCATATGGATTCTTGAAATCACCACAGATGTCATTCTTGGCATCCTTGGCGCAATAATTGGACTCGCACTTCTAAGGCAGCTCATCCATCTTAGACCCACATGAAAATCTCCCACCCTGGAGTAAATCCCCTTGTGTTACCACTATACCGTCCCCAACATTGATTTATTGAAAAACCGGTTTCATGCAACTTCGTCCGAAACAACCGCATTTGACCGTGTCTACCAACGCCGATTACGAAGTGTTACAAAATGACTCAATTTCTAACCACCTTCCCAACACCCTTTGGGAACATGAGTGTAGTGTGGCAAGAAGCCAAAACACAGCTTCAGGTACAGCACATTTTTTTATCCAAACTCAACAATCCCTCGGAACAGAGGGCAGGGAATGCATTTCCTCACGCCGAAAGTGGAACTTCATCCGGTATTGCTGAACTGGTGGCATCTCTACAATCCAACCTGCAGGGAAATGATGTTTCGTTTGATTTAACGCTGCTTCAATGGTCTCAGTGTTCTGACACACAGCAACGAATACTTCGAGCAGAAGCTGGAATTCCCCGTGGCTGGATTAGTACCTACAAACGTATTGCCCAACATGTGGGTATCAAAAATGGTGCCCGCGTGGTTGGAAATGCTTTGGCAAACAATCCCTTTCCAATTATTATTCCCTGTCACCGTGCAATCAAATCGGATGGCACCTTAGGAGGTTACCAAGGTGGCTT
Organism: Candidatus Hermodarchaeota archaeon; assembly: GCA_016840185.1. The sequence goes on from JAEOSV010000313.1 coordinate 2,476, forward strand.
GGCCATGAAGAGAAAACTCCTCGAAAACGAGGGCATTCAATTCTCGTCCAGCGGAAAAGTTGTTATGAAGACTGTATATTACTAGCCCTCATGAAATTCTGCGCTAGCACTGTTGGGTTTATCCGGAAACCCGATGACGAATCCATATTCATTGAAATTGAAGCAAAGTACTGGGATGCAACACAGCAGATAGATCAATTCTCACACATCATTGTCCTCTGGTGGATAACTGGACATGATAACCCAACCAGTCGGGCAAATCTTGCCGATTTTCCTCCACAAGAAAATGCCGAGTTATCAGGTGTGTTCGCGAGCCGTTCTCCTGCACGACCCACACCTATCGGATTATCTATTGTAGCGATTCAAAAAATCGATGCCAAACATCATCGGATCTATATCGATCAAATTGATGCCCATCATGACACTCCTGTCGTCGATATTAAACCCTATATGCCATTTTCAGACAGGGTTGACAACACAAAATATCCCATTTGGTTCCGAGACAACGTTCCTCGATACACCACAAAAACCGAATGATGCGTGTAACTACTCAACGAACGCCTGTGTATTATAGAATCGTTGAAGAACGAAAGCCTGTTACCTAAAATAATCCCTTATCCTGTTGGTTTTTGCACTAGAATCGAATAATGGCTCATTGAAAATACCCGTAATTCAAGAATCGTAAAGTGTTGGAATAAGTCCCGCAATCCGTCTTCTGTAAACAAATGGTGCGGGAGTCCCTTTTCAATTCCGCTTGTTGGCACCCAAGTGCCCGGTTCAATTTCTTGACCATGTTTTGAACCATGACTCTTCGGGACGGGAACGGTGGCCCACAGTAGCCCACCTGGTTTTAGCACACGTCTCATTTCCTCCACTGTTAGTCTAATCACCACGATGCGATTGTGATGAATGACGCGTATGCTGATGATGGCATCAAAAAAGTCGTCTTCGTAGGGTAACTGGAGAATATCGGCAAGAGAAGTATGACCGGTCAAGCCTTCCTCAGCAAGTTTGTGAATGGTGGCGGTAAGGCCTGTTGGGGCAATGTCTAAACCAAACACCTCGAAGCCATGTTTTGCCAGATAAATGGTGTGACGTCCACTTCCACATCCGTGATCAAGTATACGCTGTATGCCTTGAGCTTTGAATCGTTGAACAATATCTGGTAGTTCATGTTGGACTGGCTCGTTGAGAAAGTAGCCCTTTTCATATTGTCTTTCCCATGCTAGCCGTGCGTCATGGAACTCATCGTTAGGATCTTGGAAGATGGTCACCCTCTGGTGTATTAGAAGGCAATTGCCTGTAACCGAGCAGCCGAAGATATTCCCTTGATTCGCTCTGCTAATTTCATGGTGACATATGCAAGCAAAACCACTTCACGTGAAGTGAACCGGTGACGTTGCCCTTTGAAGATGGTAAAGTCATGCCTCGCAGGTGTGAAAATGAATGAATTATACCGTTTCAGGTGGTCAATAAGATCTTCGGGAAGCCCGAGTTTCTTGGGTTGCAGCTTTCGTACATTACTGCCTAGGGAGCGTGATTTCGTTGCGGCTTCACCCGTGATTTCAAAGGTCCAAGCACGCACGAGAAGTTCAATATAATCAGCTAGGAGCTTGATAGCATCACGTGTAAATCGTGGTAAACTTTTTAGTGCTTCTTGGGCGTCTTCTAAGGGATGTTTTGGAGGGGGCGCAACCAGGGCTATGAGCCGTTGCATCGCTGCATCACGTAATTTCTTGCTCCGAACCAGATAGACTGCTGTGGTTTCGGCTTCGACATAATCCTTTGCAGAAAGCACATCTTGTGCTAGACCCGTCAGGAATGGAAGTGCCCATAGAACCTCAGATTTTCGACCCGTTTGACTTGGTGTTGCCATTAGAATTCCTCCTATCACAAGATAGCTCAAAGTAGTGTATACCTATTATATTGGTTTTATCTACTGATTAGATAACCAGCCTAGAAGGCTTCCCAACTCCTTTCAACGATGATTCTACCCTTAAAGGGTTCAAGATAACATTTGAAGTGAAGCAGATGAAACAACCAGCCCTATTCGATGCCTATCCAAGGCTTCGAGAACACATCCCGTGGATATCTATTCTTCCGAAACCCACACCCACACGGCACCTAGCCCACCTACAAGAAGCCTTGAAATCAACAGAAGAGATCTGGGTGAAATTAGACAACCTTACCTCTGAGAAATATGGAGGGAATAAAGTTCGAAAACTCGAATTTCTTCTCGCTGACGCCATCAACCATGGAAAACAGCAAGTCGCCACCTTGGGAGGATTGGGTACTAATCATGGATTAGCAACCACCATCCATGGACAAACCAACAACCTCCGCACACGCCTTTACTTAACAGATCAACCCATTACACCCCATGTTCTTCGGAATCTAAAGCTTCTCTACCACTATGGCGCTGTAATGATATACGCAAAAACTCGAAGGAAGGCGAATTTCCGATTTCGTTATTTTGATCGGATACACCAACGTCGAACCTACTGGCTTCCCCTGGGAGGTAGTTCTGCGGTGGGTGTCTTAGGTTATGTGAACGCAGTGTATGAGCTTCACAACCAAATTATCGCGAATCAACTTCCCGAACCACGACTGATTTTCATCCCCGTTGGGAGTCTAGGAACCATCGCAGGTATTGATTTGGGATTGCAACTCACGGGTTTATCGACACGTGTTAAAGGAATTTGTGTTTCTCCTCACTTGCCAAACCAAGACCAGATAACCGGACTCATCCAACGCACTCTCAAATTATTTCACACCAACTCTGAATTACACAAATTCGCCTACAAACCTCGTTTTGAATTAACTACTGCGCATGCTGGAATCAGATATGGGGAAGCTACCCCAGAAGGAACTGAAGCAACCAAATTGGCAAACCAACTCGAAGCCCTCACCCTTGACCCTACATACACTGCGAAAACCCTGGCAGGAGCTATCCATCGTATTCGAAAGGGAGAGAAAGGACCTATCCTTTATTGGCACACATTCAACTCTGTCGACCTCTCTCCGATTGCGAAAAATGTCGATTATCATAGGCTTCCTCGTCCGTTCCACACATTCTTCGAATCCAACTAATCATGAATACAGTAAAAATGCAGGTTAATCTAAATACATGAAGCCTCGCTAGAGCATAGAAGGAATGCGTAGCCATGCAGCGAAAACGCGTAATCACCATTGTTTCGGTGTTTCTTATCCTAAGTCTAAGTGCGTGGCTAGTATTGACCTACGTTATTCTTCCACCAGTTGAATTCGAGTTACAGGTTCAAACCAGTCAAACCACGGGTACAGTGAACCAGCTTGTAGGGGCTAACTCCTATGGACCAGATCTAACAGGACTCTACCAAGACCCAGTCGCCTATGATCTCTTTCAAACTCTTGGCCTGCAGCGACTACGAGTGTGGTGTCGATTCGGGTGGCAACTCGCAGCCAGTTCAGGATGGGGCTGGCATCATACAATCTTCAACGGCTCAACCTTTGCCGATGCACAAAACCCCAACTTCTACAACTGGACATACCTCGACTTACTCGTTGACGTGGTAAACAACACCGGGGCACAAGCAATCCTGACATTTCTGGGATGCCCCCGATCTCTTGCGTCCAATTGGGCACCGAACAGTCCTCCTGATAGCCTCACAGTCTATGCTGAGGTAGTAGCACATGTGGTAATGCACTACGAGCAAGGATGGCCCGGAGGATCGGGACAGATTTTTAACTTTGACTACATCGAAATCGGCAACGAACCCAATCTACCAGCGTTTTGGAATGGTTCCAAACAGGAATTTCTGAATCTGTATTCCACCGTCTCCCATCGACTGGCACAAATCGGAGGCCCATTTAAAATCGGTGGACCTGGACTCGCCGATATCAACTTATCCGATTGGACGACGAGTTTCTTAGGTCACATTAATGGACTTGGACTCCCTCTCGACTTTTTCTCCTGGCATGCCTATTGGAATCAACCAGCACAAGTGGTCGGAGTTATTGAAACGGGGACCACACTGCTAACTACCCATGGTTTTGGGCACATTGATCGCGTGTTCGATGAATATGGACTTGACCTCCTATCGGATACCGAATGGGGAACGATGACCGCAGCATTGCATACAACCCACGTGCTAATGGGTGCCGCACACCATGGAATTGATATCGCCTGTTTTGGCTTTGCCAAAGACGTACCGATTCACCCCAGCGTTACCACCATCTTTGGCGACGAAGCCAACTTCGGACTCCTCACCCGAAACCCCACGACCCCCAAACCCACCTTTCACGCCATGAAACCCTTTGCCGCCATCTCCGGACAACCCATCCTGAATGCAACTCTCATCCTGTCACCAACCCTAATCCCAATGCCTATCCCCCCAAGCATCCTAGTGACCCAAGGACCGGGTCAACACAATTACACGATTCTCATCGCCAACCATGGAGAACGTTCAGTTACCACTCATATCACGCTCAACGACGTTCCTGTCGGCACTTTTCAAATAGCTTCTCGATTACTATCTAGCACAGGAATCCAACAATATGACGATTGGACCCCACCAATCGAAGAAACTAGCACCACCCTCTCAATAACGTGCCCTCCCAACGCAATAATCTGGATTACCATTCATTATCTTGGACCGATTCTCAGCCTTCAAAACATCAATAATCTTCAAGTCCAAGTTGTTTTCCGACACAGTGCATTAAGATTTGTCAAATAGCCGTTGGAGATCAACCCACTCCGTCAAAGTAGCATACATACTCAATCATTCGATGTAACCGTTCTTCCCCCGCCACCTTCCGGACACACCGACGACACACCACTCGGCCCCGCGGAAATAACGGACGACCCAACCACATGTTCACCTGATCTGTAATCAACAACGGATCCCGATTCAACACCTTCCCCTGACGCCGCTTACACCGACAACACAACTCAACAGCCAAACTAACCACTCCAAATATTACTAGTCACTTTGTCTATTAAAATTTTCAGACCATAAAAGCGCTTAATACTCGATCAACCTAATTTTGTTATCATTAAAGTAGTATGAGCGTAGAAGAGATTATCAGTCCCTGAATCCCGAGCACCGCCTCAATAGTGAAACAGGGATTTGGGGAGTATCTCATTCTGAGGGAAACACTATGCGAAAACAACACTTTCTCATAATTGGTATTATTGGAATACTCCTTGTCATGAATGTGGCCGTATTGATGATTCCGCCGTGTTCGGCTGCGGATGTGTATTGGACCGATGATTTCACCGACGGCAACTTTTACCCCGAATGGAATGTCACCATCGGCGGATTCGCAGCCGGTGTCGGAATTCTCCGGTCCACCAGTTCAACCGGGTTCCCCCACCAAGCCATCATCTACCATCTGAGCACCGCTTCCTACGGCACCTGGTCCTTTGACCTCCTCTATTCCGATGCGGGTACCAAGGTCTGGATCGCCTTCATGCACAACTCCATGTGTTACAACGTCTTTGACCCCGGCCTGCACGGCTACATCCTCGAACTCAACGGCTCAGCCATTTACCTGCTCAAATCCACCGCCACCACCATTAGCGTCTTAGACTCTACTTCTCTATCTCCAACTAGCGGCACCTATAGCGTCCAAATCACCAGAGTCGCCGATGGCACCTTCGAAGTTCGATGGGAAGGCTCGCTTTACTTGACTGCTCAGGACACTGACTATACCGCCTCCACCTACTTCACTTTGGGCAGCGCCCCCCACGGCTATGGCCTCGACAACATCGTCGTCAACGGCAACGACGGCATCGCCCCACCAGTTATTCCCGGCTTCCCCGCTGCAGCCATTGTAATCGGTGTTCTCACCGCACTTGGCTTCACCCTCCTCCGACACCGGTACAACAACACTAGACCTCGTCAGACCAAATCTTAACTGAATCCTTCATAATGCATCATTCAGGTAAAGATTGAGTTTGCCGTTATGGTTCAAACCAGTGATATTTCTGATACCACGCAATAGTCTCTTCCAGCCCCGATTTTGAGTCAGGATACACCAGCTGATAACCAGTAGCTTTGAGCTTAGTGTTACTGTACTGATAATCGTGAAACATCAAATCAATCGTCGCCCGTTCAATTTTCGGCGCTTTATGAGTAAGATTGCGTGCTTTCCATTCAGCCCATGATGCCAAGGCATTGAGAAGCCACCGTGGAAGAAGCGGGAACCGTGTGTAGTAGATCTTCGCATTTAGTAACGGGGCCATATTCGAAAACAGTTCATACTTACGATACGTCGAATCATCCACCACATTATAGATCTCATCTATGGCTGTGGGAATAGAAAGCAGATGTAAGGCTGCACCTACCACGTCCGTGACATGAACCAATGGAACCAGCGTATTCAGATTCTTAGAAATGATGGGAAATTGCCCCAGTGCCACCATTCTAAGAATCGTCCCAATCCCATACCGATTACGCGGTCCGTAAATTGGCGCCGGTCGAAGAATGATTAAATCCAGTTGGCTTTGGGCACAAATCTGTAGGGCCATTTGTTCTTGTTCGAATTTTGATTGTTCATAAGCATTTGAAGGATTTACGGGATTATCTTCACTGACCGGCAGCGAGCCGGGTACTCCATATACCCCAGCACTACTAATGAGCACCAGTTTCGAGACCCCGGCTTCGACAGCCGCCTGACAAAGATGCTTTGTACCTTCAACATTGACTGCATACAAATCATCCCATGACGACGAATAACGAAACAAAGAGGCTACATGCACAATGACATCAATACCCGCGACAATACGACCAAGTGTCTCAGGTTTGCACAAATCCCCGGTCATGAACTCGGCTTCACTATTCAAAAATGAAGGATCTGCTTCAGGCAAATCCATGCCCCGAACCGCATAACCCGAGTGCAAGAGAAACTGATCGATGAAGTGACTGCCCACAAACCCACATGCCCCAGTTACCAATACCCGCTGTGTTGTCACCCTACATCCACCACTATCAAAGCAGCCCTACAATCCCGGTTTGCCCCTCATGTCGACCAAACAACAAGTAGCCAATGAAAATGCCGCAGTATAACCAAGCGGGATAGAGTGCAAACAATACCAACGCCACCCCATCAATCAATCCGGTGGTCACTACGTATTCAAATGCAAACAGCCCACTATTAATCATAAAATCCCGTCCATTTACACCTCGACCGGTCCACAACCAAATCCAATCAAACCACCCAAGGTTCAGATACAACGATCCCGCAATCACCCAAAACAGACCCACCGTTAACGCCCCCAAAACTTTCGTGGCATGCGGTGTCACCCGATACAACCACCGATTCCGCAACCACACAATAACCGCGCCACACACCACTAATAGAAACGGGTCTATGAGAAAGCTCATACCTGCTCCCTAGCGAACCATAAGATAAAAATCCTAAAGCCCAATCTTATCCCTCTGAAGCTATATTAGAATCATTCACGACAATTGCTCGCAGGGTGAAAAAAATGAAACTCCCAGATACTGGCAAATACATCAAAGTAAACGATCTGAAAATGCACTACTACGACCATGGCACCGGCCCCCCACTCATTCTGCTCCATGGCGGCGCAGGAACCGCACGTTCCAACTGGGAACCCTGCATCCCCGTGTTCTCCCAACACTATCGGGTGATTGCCCCCGACTGCCGGGGCCACGGTAAAACCACCAACCCCTCCGGCCAATACACCTACTCGCTCCTAGTTGAAGACACCGTCGCCTTCATCAACGCACTCGGTGTAAAACACCCCTTTATCTGCGGATGGAGTGACGGAGGACAAATCACCTTAGAACTCGGCATCCAACACCCCGGGTTCGCGCAAGGACTCATCGCCGGTGGCATCAGCAGCCAACTCACCTTCACCGCCGCCCTCAACGCCGGAGGCTTCCTCGGACCCGGCAACGTGGACTTTGACACCATCCAAGCCCACACCCCC
>JAEOSV010000044.1 GCA_016840185.1 Candidatus Hermodarchaeota archaeon
GCACACGCCATGTTGTCGAAGAAAGAAGAACCCACGATTAAATGGATATAGAAGTCAACTAGCTTGTTGGTGGAACTGAATTCAGATAAGAATCCACAAAATTTGATTGGAGACCCAAGTTATCACATGCACAAAGAAATGCTACTGCTTGTAGTGTAATCATTCCCTTTGATTCTAGGCCCAACTCCCAAACTCGTACTATATACCCTTTGATTTCAGTAGATCCATGAACGCAGACACAACCTTCGAATCTCCACGATATAACTTTTCTATCAATGCAAGTAGAACCTTGTCTTTCTCCTCTTTGGATACAACCACCCAATACTCGTAATCTGAATCGCCAAAGTGTTCCTTTGGAAGATCTCCAATATCTTGACCTGAAATAACGAATCTGCCCTCTTCATCGATTTTTGCATCTATGAACACAGATGTGCTTCCACGATGCTCAACGAGCTTGACACGTAAGGGATCTTCTTTCAAGAGACATCACCACTGCTAACCTCTCATTGTTGATTACCTAAATAGCTTGAGACCATAGCTCGTTGAAATGCATACGATCTACTACGTAGGAGGAATAAAAAAAAGAAAAAAAAGAAGAGCCCTAAGGGACGAAAGTCACTATAGGCCTGTGGTTTTGACTCCAAGGATAAACAGGAGCCATGCAACGATTAGAAGGATAACCCCGATGAGACCGAGGTAAGGTACGATGAACATGAAATAGTCCACCAGGTACAGAACAATACCTATAATTCCTAACAATAGTGCAATCCAGAAGGTACTATTTTTAATTACGTTCATTTTTGGATTTACCCCTCCTTTGGGGGTCTTTGTGTTAGGATAGCAAGTACTATTTAAAGCCACACCATGTTAAAAGGCGACGAAAAACCAACTGGAGTGTATAAGAAATTACGCGATTTTGCTTATAATCACGATTTCCATATTACAATATTTTGTTCGCTTCGCTAGCTAAGCATTAAGTCATTAATGCCTGCCTTCACGTGTCCATTTCCTGGATTGTTTCTATCAAAGAGTAATTGGAATAATAAATACATAGAAAAATAAATACGGTCACCCAAAGACTCGTAAGAAACCCCTACCCCCTTGTGATGAAATTGACATTAGATCATAAGAACTTTGGACGGCTGACTGAAGGTTATACCCTCTATATCGGTATTGGTGTCGCCATCGCCATAGCAGGGATTATTACGTTCGGTGTCTTGTTGTTATTGGGTTATCCTTGGTTTACGGTTCCCCTCATTTTCGTCTTCCTTGGTACTTGGATCTCAGCTACGCAATGGAGTGAGCTCGTAACGTTACGAATTGTTGCAGGATTTGTCAGCTCGATTACCCATCCAACTCGCATAACCACAGCCTCAAATCTACTCAACATGAAAAAGCATACGTTCGTCCATTCGCTTACAAAACTAATCACCCGTGGTGTTGTTAAAATCGATATCTTTCCTGAAGTCGATGCCTTTGGTCCCAAGGGGTGTGACCGGCCAAAATCTATACCGAATGAATTTCAACCCGACACCGTTACTCCCTTCACTTCTCCCCACCGCATTATGGCTAGTCTCCAATGGATCGGTCTTATTGGCACAATTATTGCCATCGTATACCACATTATTGGTCTATTGCGATACCTTGGAATTATCTGAACCCCCCACATAATGGTTTGAGGGTGATAGGGGTTTTGCGAATCGATGCAAGGAACCGTGCCATTAAAGACTGTGAGCCCAAAAGTATAATAGGTTCGATTTGAAGGATTCACTGGAAGGTAAACGACAATGTCAGTTATACGACGATTTACGTCATGGCTGGGCGGCGGACCCGATTTAAAAAAACTCATCTTCCGTCTCGATGTCTTCTGCCGGAAGCTCGATTTACAGCGGAAGATGCTCGAAAAAGAAGCGAGTAAAAGCCGCCAACGGGCTAAAAAATACCGGCTTGCAGGTAATATGGATGCAACACGGATGTACCTGCAACACCAGCTACGATTCCAAAAATGGGCCTTAAGTGTAGATTCCTATCGTCTACGTATTGAAGGATTACAAACCCAACTGCGTCAAAGTGAAGCCATGGGTGAAGTTGCCAAAATCCTAGGACAACTCAACTCTGCCCTCGGCGGACTCAAGAACCAAGTCAAGGTCCCCGAAGTTGCGAAACTCGTTGATCAGATTGAAGGGAACCTCCGTCACTTCGAAATGACCCAGGAAGTCGCCGAAGCCGGCATGGACCGAATGGCAGTTTCCACCGAGGTCACCGATGGTGAAGTCAAAGACGCACTGAAAGAACTCGATTCAGAAATTGAAGTTGAAACGGGCACCTCACTTCCCGAACCCGAAAAGCGTGTCTCGGAATTAGAAAAAGAGATTGAACGATTAAAGGAGGAGGGCTAGACACATGGCTAAATTCTGGGAAAAACTGTTTCCGAAAAAACCTGAACCCAAAGAAGACACAATTGCTCGTATTCACCGAGTCACTGACAAACTCGAAGTCCGTGGTCGTCAGTATGAAACGAAGGCTAAGGACTCAAAGATTAAAGCCGTCCGAAATGTTCGACGGGGTGATCGAAAGGCGGCCAAGCTCCAACTTCGTAGGCGTCAACGCTATCTCCGCAAAGCGCGATTAATTGAGCAAGAAATCGACTTAATGGAACGCGGTGTTGAAGCCATCGACCAAGCTCGTGGTGAGACAGAAGTTATCGGTGCTCTAAGAGGTATCGGAGCCGAACTTGAGAATCTCCGAGAAACTGCATCACCGGAAGTGGCCCGCGAAGTTATTCTTGAAACACAAGCCCTCATTGAAGAGGCTGAAGCCACCGAAGAAATCCTTGGTCTCGGTCTTGACGATGATGAAATGGACGCTGAAGTAGATGCTGAACTTGAGGACATCGAAACCATGATTGCTCTCGAAGAAGCGGGGCAATTACCTTCAGTACCCGAAGGTGAAGAGGAGATCCTCGAAACCTCTGAAGAGCGACGCGAGCGTACTAAACGCGAACTTGAACGCCTGAAAAAAGAAGTCAAAGAATAGAACTGGTTTCGCTAGCCTTGACGGCGTCGCAACTCGCGAATCTGGGCTTCGACTAAGTATAGTTCTTGAGTTAGGGAACGGTACTGTTTGAAGAATTTTTCATCAGACAGTTTCCCTTCCTCGAACTGTTTCTTCAGCAACTCCATCGTTGACTCGATGCTAAATCGCTGTTGTTCCAGCTGAAAAACAGGGTCTCTCTCAATTCCATCAGATCGCGCTGAAAATCGAGGATAATGCCCTTCAGGATAAGGATAGGGGCGAGTTACGTCACCTTGTCTTGTTGTCTCTGTGTCCTCAGAGGAAACGGCATAGCTGATGAGTTGATCCAGTTCTTCACGCAAAGCAGTCACATCAACTTTGAGATTTAATACACGTAACGAACCGGATGTAGTTACTAAACTATGATCCGAAAAGCTTGTCGCGAGGTTAATTGCATCTGGGGTCTCCTCTAAAACCTTGGAAGGTCCCCCAATTTTCAATTCTTCATTATCAGTTGTGATTCGAAGGCGTCGCCTTAACCGCCCCTGCAGTTCCACCTCGCTGATATCTGAAATGGCGAGGGTATGAACGACACGTGTTTCCTTGTTGAAAAATCCCTTTCGTCCAAGGAAAAGGAGACGTCGTGAAGTAATGAACAAGATACCATTACCCATTCCTTCATTAGAATCGGTCTTGTTCAAATTCACCGGCTGAATAGCCGCAACGGGGCGCTCATCCTCCATGACAGGCAAAAACTCGATGTGGTCGTTGAAGAGCTTATGCCATTCTGCGATTTGTGTCAGACGTGCCTCTATTGTTGCTAAGGTCACGTCTAATCCATTCACTAAATCTCGGCAGTAGGCTTGATAATCCGCAACATCTTCTTGAATTGCTTCAATTAAACCAGCCAGCAATGGAAAATCCGTGATGGTCCAACGTTCAGGTTGCATGAACCGGATTTTACTTGCGTGGTGTCGTTCGACAACGTTTCGTGCACGAAAGAGAATACGTTCTTGGACGCTTGGTAAGTCAGTTTTCATAAGCTCAAGAAGCTCTTTTTCAACATCGGGATCATGGAGAAAACTTGCGGTACGTAATTCTCGTACTCGCCATCGTAGGATACGTAATCGGGCTGCAAACCCGGCCAGCAGTTCGTGTCCGGTCCGTAGGCGATAATAGGTGGTACGAAATTGTCCTACAAGATCCTGCCGCATATTGTGGATGGGGACAATCTCTTCCGAACCGCAGTTTGGACACAGGTATACCCGTCGAGTTGCCATTTGGGCGGGTTCTTCACACTCGGTGCAGATCCATTCACCCTCCTCTTTCTCTTCGAGGCCATCGGGGCCACAACGGGCGCAGGTATAGAATTCGCTGAGATCTTGACGTGAACAGGGGAGACAAAACACTTGTCCACATTCTTTGCAGTAGCGTTCAGCCATGTTGATGTGGCAGGAGGGGCAAAAACCACTGTTTTTTGGATCCACCGCTGGCTGGGACATGAACCATTCGTCGCGAGAGCGACACAAATACTTTTCTTAAATCGATAAAACAGGCTTAAGTAGTCCTGAAAACGGTTTTCCTTCCGACTTAAATCCACGAGATAGCGCGCGTAGTATGCTTGAGGGATTTGTGTCAAGACTTTCTGATAATTACAATTTCACGATTCAAGGGAAGGGCAACGTTGTAAACATGAACCTTACCCAACTGTGCTTTCCGTTGTCCACGGTGTGCATGTCCATGAATTGTGAGCCATGGGGAGTGACGCTTGAGAACCTCCTCAACACGCTGACTACCCATTTGGGCGAAATCTCTCTGTTCTTCGCCTTTCAACGTGACATACGTAGACGTGTAATGTGTTAGGAGGATTGTGTACGGGCTTATCGTCTTGGCAGTTTCGAAAAGTGAGTCAAGGGTGTCAACTCTTTTCGTGTAAAGTTCACGGATGCCTTTGATATTACGTGACTGCCAGAATGTTGGGTGATCCAGCACACCACGACTCCCGATTATTGAAACTTGTTTGCCACGAATTGTAAACGTTTTCAGTTCGTCGTCGAGAAAGATAATGGTGTTCTGTGCTTGGGTTCGTAGTGTCTCCTTAATGGAATCATACTCATCGTTTCCAAAGCAAGCAACTATGGGACACTCAGGCTTTGCCTCTTTGAGTTTCTCCACAATTGGGGAAATACTACGTGGATTCCCACGATTGACAAGATCCCCTGCTAAAAGAAAGAGGTCAAGTTTCGATGGGAGCTGCCTTAGCGATTTGATGAACAATCCCTGATATTGGGGCCAATGGATGTCGCTGGTGGCAGCAATTCGCAGCCTTGTTTTCTCTCCTTTCAGATGATTATGAAGATAGATCCAAGCAGGAAGTTGAGTAATCCCAGGTAAGCTCCAATTTTGTCAAAGAAGCTCGCCCGAGCGACCTTCTCAATTGGTGCACGAAGAATGAGGATGGCAGAAATTGCCACACTAAGGGATCCCGGAATTAACAGAATGATGTAAAGTGGTCCGGTCCAAATCAAACCTATCCAGTTGGCAATCCAGGGTATCCAGAATCCGATGATGCCGATCGTGTTGCAGAATGCCGCAAGAATCGCGGCTTTTTGAATTCCGTATCTCCGAGCAATGGTTTGAACATCGCGTAAAGCATCACCTTCGATATCTTCAATTCCTTTGATAATCTCTCGTCCTTGGAGGACGCTTGCAGCTGTGATGAAGTATACAAAGATAACTGGTGGAATGAACAGAAAGGTGACTAAAGCTCCGTAGAATAGTCCAAAAGCAAAGCTAATCGCGACGGTGAAGTTTCCCCAAATACCCATGACTTTTCCTTTAGCTGCATAAAGCAATCCCACGAGTGCAAAAATGGCTGAAATGGCAACGGTCCAAATGCCGATGAATGAGTACGGCACGGTTAGGAATGAAAAGAACACCGACAAGAGGACCAGGATAACCGTCCAAGCCTTTGCTTGTCTTATAGTGATTTGTCCGCTGGGTAACGGGCGGTCTGGGCGGTTCACCTTGTCAATTTCTAAATCGTAAATATCATTGACGACGTTCCCTGCGGCTGCCATGAAAATGTAGGTTAGTGCCGTTAATGCGAGTACGATAATAAGTTCAGGTATTATCCAGCGAACCAATCCGATGTTTGCGATGATGAAGTAGTTGGTTGTGAGAACACCGATAATTGCTGTGAGGCTACCGAAGAGGGGATTGGCTGGACGCATTATTTTGATGAATGGCTTCACTTTCATTTGCAACGCCTCAGGGTAAAATGAGCATTAACGCTTCTGGCTTAAATAAGAAGCGGCAATCGGGAGAATCTCTTCGAATACTTTCAGTGACCTCTCTGCTGCATGTCTGTCTACTCAAACAGATTATCTCAAATACTCAAAAAAAGGGTGAAACCAGCATACAGTGCAGGGAAACGGCTTGTCGGACGATAGTTCACATTTCAACCCCGAAACACCATCAACAAATGAGTTAATCCAACTCGGCTACCTTGTCCAAAATCAGCAAACTCACCCTTTCTCGTTAACCCTGCAAGATTTGACCAACCTCTATGTGGTGGGACCTCGTGCTCAAGACATCTACTTCAATCTCCTTATCCAACTCTGCGATGATAATCGCATTCCCCTACTCATTGTGAAAGGTTATCCTTCCGAAGGACTCGAAGAACAGGTCTGTGAATGCCCCTTCTGGCATCTCAATCTCGAAACCGATTCTGTCACCTTCAATGCACTAGAGCTAGGTAACGGACAACACCCATCTCGACAAATTAGTATCCTCATCAGTCTTTTCGAGGAGTTTGCTCCTCTTTCACAAACGGCCCGAAATCTTCTCCACGTCATCATCTGGCGAACAATAATATCAGCAACCCAACCCACAATACAATGCCTCCGAAACACACTGCCCTTTTACCAACATCACAAAGCATCCTGTCAAGAAATCCGACGATTATTAGAGGCACTCCCCCTTGACCTTCTCAATGCTAACTATGACAACATTGCTCTAGCCCGCATTCATCACCTCCCCACCATCATTTCCAGCAATGATATGCCAACTACAGCATTTGCCTTGAACCTACTACTTTTGAAACTACTCGCTCAAGAAGGCAAAGACCTTCCTGCGCTCTTCATACTCGATCCACCTAACCTCTCACCACAACTGCTACGCTGGCTCTGTACACGATATACGGCTGCCAAGAGCCCACTCGTAATATTCCAAACCCAAGAAAATGAAATAAGTCGTGAAATAAGTCACACAGGAAACTTCATTCTTACCACTAGTTTGGACACATCAGCCTCTCCATTATTTCAACAACTTACAGAAAGTGAACAACACTTTCTAACTCTCAACAATGATCATGTTGTGGTATGCCTTCGAAGTGAACCCGCCACACGCTTCATCACTATATTCTAATGCGTGAAATCATACAAAAGGCAATTCTACCCTGAATTACTTGAGGCCACTCAGCTTCTCATCAATACGAGCAATAAATTCTTGATTGCCCAAACGTTCATACATCGTTCGAGCTTGTCCATAGAGCTCTTTCGCTTGAGACACTTCGCCAATCGATGCATGATGGTCAGCTAGTTCTTCCAGGTTCTCACCCTTCTTTTGGAAGTATGCGCCCATCTGGTCACTAGGTTTTGACATAGAAGCACCTACTTATTTTGTCTATGTTGTCCCTCTTGAACTTACCTACTACGTCTTGATTATGACTTTTACGGGACTAAACGCGTTCGGTCCCGGGGGAAAAGAACGGCTTCGCGGATATTGGAATACCCGAGCATTTGCATCGTTAAACGTTCAACACCAATCGCCAACCCCCCATGAGGAGGCGCACCAAATTTGAAAGGCTCTACATAAAATCCGAAGGTTTTCGGATTCAAACCTGCTTCTTTGAGCTTTTCAACCAGCATCTCATATTGATGAATACGCTGACTCCCAGTTGTAACCTCCATTCCCCGATAGACAAGATCGAATCCACGAGTCAACGTGGGATCACTTTCCAATGGCATTGTATAGAACGGTCGAATTGCAGTGGGATAGCGAGTCAGAAAGTAAAATTCTTCATTAGATTCCTCCTTTACCCGCTGATAGAGTATTTCTTCCCCTTCGCTAGGAATATCTGAGTCAGGAGGAAGGTCAAGCCCTCCTTCTCGTAGAATCTCAATAGCCTCTCGAACTTCAATTCGCCGAATAGGAATCTTAGGCACCCGGATTTCTGCACCAAGAGCTTCAAGCTCCTCTGAACATGTCTTTTTCACATAAGTGAAGGCATCTACAAGCATTTGCTCTTCCAGTTGCATCACTTCTTCTTCGTCCTGAATCCAAGCCATCTCAAAATCAAAACTCGTATACTCGTTCAAATGTCGAGGAGTATTATGTTTCTCCGCACGATACACTGGGGCAACTTCGTAAACGCGATCAAATCCTGCAACTAAGCTCAGTTGCTTGTAAAATTGTGGACTTTGCGCAAGAAACGCCTTCCGTTCAAAGTATTGTACTTCAAAGAGATCCGCGCCCCCTTCTGTAGCGGTGGCGACAATCTTTGGAGTATGAATTTCTCGAAATCCCTGCCCTTCTAGAAACTGTCGCATTCTAGAAACGGTTATGTGCTGCACTTTGAATAACCGCTGTGCATCGATTCGACGTAAATCCATTACACGGTTATCAAATCGTGTACCAATGTCTGCCTCAACCTTTCCTGATGTATCTAACGGCAACGTTGCTGGAGCAGAATTCACCAAAACAATCTGCTCAGGAATTACTTCAACACCACGTTGGGCTTGCTTCTCAGCCTTCACCTTTCCCTTAACAACCACAGCATACTCGTTATCCAACTTATCTAATATCTCAAGAAGCTCGGGGGCAGACTTTGCGTGAGGAAGAGTACATTGTGTAATACCTTCACGATCTCGAACAAGAAGGAAGCTAATTTTTCCTAATCGACGGATCCGTTGCACCCATCCGGTAATTGTTACCTGTTGTCCAGCCATCTCTGGATCAAGTTCATTGGAATAGTGTGTTCGCTGTAGCGCTCCAGATTTGGGTACTTTCGGTGACTTTGGTTTTGGTGTCATCATCATCTACTCCTGCGGTTTCTCGGTCAATACGCGTCTTAAACGTTTCTTCCTCACCCTATTGCAGTCTCTGCTTGCTGGGAAATATCTCTCGGAGCTCCTTAATGAAATTCTGGGCCTGTGGGATTCGAAGTCTTTTAACAGTACCTTCAGCATGATCGATGAAGGTTTGAAAGGTTTCGATAGGAAATCCTGATTTTATTAGCTGTGCCGCATGGAGCGCGGTAGCTAGGCGATCAGCGGCTTCAACCAATCGCGCTTCCATCGAGTCTCCTTGGTTATAGGCTGACCAAGCTGCTGCAAAATTCGGTTGGAGATCTTTCGGAAGTAACTTGAGTAATTTCTGCATTGTCTTATTTTCTGCTCTTTCCTTGGCTTCTCGGATGCCAGGATCCGCTCTTTGAGCACTCATTGGGATGTCTCCAATTTCTGCCTCAGGGAGGTCATGAATCAGTCCCATAATGAGCAATTTTTGTAAATCGACGGGTTCCTCTGTTTGCAAGGCAAGAAGATAAGCAAGAATAGTGGTTGTGTGCGAGTGGGCTGCAACATTTTCAGCAGTGGATGGTGGAACACCACGGAGAAGCCAACCGGTTCGAAGCACTCGTTTCAGGTTATCACATGTCGTGAGGAATTCAAATAGCGTCATCCCTCAAACTAAGGGGCGGTCCCTGAAAAAAGGCTCACTTTTTCGCAAATAAACCTGCAATTTCGCGTCCGAAGTGTCGGAAGACAGAAACCACGTGTCCTAAGGACTCAATTTTAACGCCTGCCCCGATGAGGACTAGGGGGCCGGCATCAGTAACTACAATAATTCCCTTTTCACCACGAACGATTAATTCAAACAATGGTTCAAACGCTAGTTTTTGAACCGCTTCAATCCCAGTTTGTAAGAGCACTGCTGAAATTGCGGAGAGTAAATCAGGATCAATGTCAACGCCTTTCGTTGAGCTGAAGGCGACACGTCGGCCTGCTTTTGTAACGACTGCAAGTGTTTCAAGTTCGGTATACAATGTAATCTCGCGCAAATACATTGCCAATTGTTTTGCTTCTTCTTCGCTCATAGCAAATTGCTGCATCATATCCCCTCGCTATTTCTACGACTTCTGACGACCCTTTTGACTCCGAGATGATTCGATAAGTTCAGTAATCTGACGTGCCATTTCTTCCTTCGTTGTTTCCTTTTCGTGAAGGTATTCTTCTTCCTCCAAATGTTTGAGGAATTCGATGGCTAAAACTTGTCCGTCCTTAATGACTACCCGTGGTGTGTATCCTTGAGCAAACACAGTACCCTCAGGAAGTGAATCGATGCGTTGTAGTTTCTGTGTTTTTGTGGTTTTTCCTAATACGCTGGTTGATTCTTCAGTAATTCCAAAAGCATCATAACCGATTAAAACGAATTCGCGTCGGAAACCAGGAATGGGTTCTAGTTTTTCAACTTGCTCAATGATTTCGGAAGGTGGTCGAGGAACTTGCACGGTTTGACGATCAGGTTTTCGAGTGGCGGAAACCACGGCTTCTCGATAATCAGCAGGTTTCGCTTCATGAACTGGTGCAGGCTTTGGGGGTTCGGTGACAGGTCCAATTGGTTCACGAGGCATGGGTGGCGCTGTGGGGGGTGCTTCTTTCATGCCCTCGTCAGGCTTTGTTGATAACGGCAACCCCATTGCTTCAAGGAATTTTGCGCCTTCTTGCCCCTCATCTTCTGAAACAATCTTGTACACTAGCCCGCGCTGGTCCCGAATAC
>JAEOSV010000314.1 GCA_016840185.1 Candidatus Hermodarchaeota archaeon
GATCACCGACGAGGAGGATGTTGGAGTCGCCGCGGATTTTGACGCCGTCGGAGAGGACTTTTGCGACGCCGCCGAAGAGGAGGAGGCAGACGGCTTCTTTGATGTCGGTGAGGCCGTAGATGGATGGTGCGATGGAGTTGACGATTTTTCGGTGGATGAGTGGGTCTTGGGCGAGTTCTCTGATTTTTTCTTCTTCTTTGGGGGTGATTTCGACGCGGTCGGCTTCTCTTTCTGAGACTGCGACGTAGTTGGTGGCGAGAAATACGCTGAAGGTGGGGGCTTTGCGTCGTGTGCGAGCTGTAGTATCTTGAGTTGAACGAAGAATTCCGACCACTCGACAGGGATCTCCAGGTCGGGCAATATCGACTAAATCATCTTGAAGTATACAGTCAAGAGCTCTAGGCAGAGCACCAGGGGGTAATTCTTCCGGTTTTTCTTGAAGTCGGATTTTTTGCCAATCTACAAATTTTGAACGTTCAGGAATCAAGTCAAATGGCCCTTTGCTTCGACATGCATCATTGGTACAGAGAGTTGGAGGAACGAACTGGTTGCCTTGTTGGACGTAGATGATTTCTTGGCATTGTCGGCACTGGAAAACACCTTCTACGAGAAGTGGTTTTACATCACTGACTCTGGTAACAAGTGCATCAACCATGATAAATTGTCCAATGTGTTCTGCACGAATGAAGCGCACAGAGACACGATCAGGTACTTCTTTGAATCGTGCATGAAGATTTTCGGTGGTCTCAACATAGTCAGCATCAACAACACGAAGAATCCTACGAATGGCTGCAGCAGCAGCCTCAATAGATCGTTGGGGGTGCTCCTTGGTTGCTTCCGCGAGTTCGGGATCAAAGGTAAGTAAATGGTTGAAGTCAATTGAAATTGAAATGAGTTTATCCAGACTAAGGCGTGCGATTGCATCGTTGTAAGGGGTTTCACCGTCTTCGGTTTTGTAAGACTTGAGAAATTCTTCGTATCTAGTTATGTAGTCAATTTCTTCAGTCACTAATTTCAATCTCCATTACTTCTTTTTGCCAATTACGTAAAAGAAGGGTGAGCCTATCAAAAAGCCATCGCTCTTCTTCTGTCATCTTCTTTTTCGTTTCCCGAATTCGTTCTTCCCGTAATGAAAGTTTCATGAGTTTTAGTAATCTATTATCAATGAGGTCTCGAAGGAGGGTTTCCATCTTTGTTTGGGAAGCTAATCGTATATCATTTGGAGCTTTTTTGTTTTGACGTGCGAGATGTTCAATAGCACTTCGTACCTGAAAATAGTAATTTGGTGTTAATGTTTGAAGAACAGGTTCTCCAGTTTCTCGCCAAAGCGCTTTCTGAAGGTCCGGAACCCCCATGGAAGGAGCTTTCAATCGGACCACATTATTTGTAGTTAATACACCGGCTACCCAACGAGGAACATCGAACTCCCGTCCTTTATCAACAGGGCCATATGTTGAATCATTAATTTTGAACTCGTCCAATGTCTTCGATGCAATTACAGTTACAGTAGCGTTCTCATATTGGAACCAAAGCGTTTCCTTCATATTTTGAGTAGTCATCCTATTTCGCCTATTATACTGGTTTTTAATCAATATTACTTTCCATGGATTGGCGGCGTTGGAGAATTTCATTAACACGCTCATCGAAAACTTCTACGGGGATGTCCATGAGGGTTAATCGTGCGCGGCGACCACGTTTACCGGTGCCGATGCCTTCTACCACCTTCCCGATGATACCTAACGTTACAAGTGCATCTACGGTTTTTCGAAAGGTTGGTAGAGCTTGCTTTTTGACTCCAAATTCTTCGCAAATCAGTTGATACCGTTCATATACTTTTGCAATTGTTGTTGAGCTAGCCTTATCTGCTTTTAATTCCCGGGTAAGTGCAGCAAGTACAAGAATCTCCTGATCGCGGAGACCATAGAGAACGTCTGAACGTAATTCTGAGTAGACTTCTTGTTTAGCTCGACGAATTAAATCCGGAGTTATGGGACGAACATTGAACCGGTCAGCTGCTTTCCCAGCCAAATACAACATCTCAATTCCATGTCGAGCATTTTGAGTTGATGCCGCTATGTTTGCAACCATATGAAGAATTTCGTCAGTAACAACGTCTTTGTGAAATGCCAACTCTGATCGAAATTTGAAAATCTTGTAGAGTTCATCTTGATCGTAAGCGGGCATATCTATGCGGTCATGAAGTCGTCCTGAAAGCGGAAAACTGAGAGTGTTTTGCCAATCCACCACACGGCAGGCGATTAGCGTTGAGATGAATGCCTGCCCATGTTTTGCTACCTCACTCGCATGAATAAGACTGAGAAGATCTTGTCCGAGGAGATAGGCTTCATCGAGACACAAGACTAAGCGGATATTTTCCCGTGACAGACGTCGATTTATCATCGTTGTGATTTCTTCATCTGAAAAACCACGACTCGTAACTTTGAACCGTTCCGTTAGTAAATCCCTGAGAATCGCACTTTTTGTCCGAAACATAAAGCAATCATAGTACTCAAACCGAACTTTGATTCCACGTTTTGAAGCCGCCTTTTCAAGGCCTCGACCAAAATACCGTATTGATACCGTTTTTCCAGTTCCTGGTTTACCAACAACGGCCACATTCACAGCGTAAGCCCCATCTTTGTTAAGCAAAGACTTGAAAGTATGACTCAGCCGGACAAGTTGATTCTCACGATTGGGAAGTTCAGGAGGAACGAATGCTGGGTGAAGAGTTTCTTCATTTTTGAAAACTGTTGCACCTAATAACGCCTTTTCGATGATATTCTCGCCCACGTACGCACCCTCGAAACAATCAATTAGGGAAGGCTAGCCGCTTCACTGCACGAACTGAAGTTGCTGCCCATAAAAGGATTTTCCACACTTGCGTAAAACTGACTAGTCTAGAACCACACAGAAGTATTATTACTTCTTGCGTTTTTCTTTTCCTTTCTTTCCAAGCCACCAATCAAGATAGTCGCGGCGACGTTGAGATTTTTCTCTTTCTTGATCCTCCTCTCGAAAAGAGGAGCGTTGTTCATCCCAGAGTCGATCTAATTCCGCACGGGATACTGCGAGACCACATCGCTGACAAACTTGACGGCTGCTCTTTGGATCATATTTCATAGTGCCTGCGCACTCAGGGCAGCGAGCCAAATTATTTCACCTTATAATGGGGTGTTGTGAACTAACCAATGTGGTGCTTTAACTCTTGTTGTTAAAGGACTGTGACGGCCTTTGCTAGATTTCTTGGTTGGTCAGGATTATGCCCTCGTAAAATCGCCGCATAATATGCTAAGAGCTGGAGTGGAACGACATAACTGATTGGTGAGAAGTAAAGTGAGGGAAGAGGTGGGAGCGTAATTGCATGATCACTGAGCTTAATGAGATTGTGATCCTTGTTTGAGCAAATAGAAATGATTTGAGCGCCTCTAGCTTTCATTTCCATCACGTTGCCTTCTAAGTGGCGACGAGTATTATCATATGGTGCAACGAAAACTACGGGAAATCCTGGTTCCACAAGGGCGATTGGTCCATGTTTGGATTCTCCTGCAGGATAACCTTCGGCATGGACATAGGCAATTTCCTTTATTTTCAGAGCCCCCTCCATTGCCGTTGATGTACTAATTCCGCGACCAAGAAAGAAGAAACTAGATTTTGTGATGTACTCTTGAGCAGTTTCTTTGATCATGCCTTCTTGATTGCGAATGACGGATTGGATTAGTTCGGGAAAATTGTTTAATGTGCCTAGCAATTCTTGACTTTCCTTTTTAGATTGAGCACCAGTCATTGTCCCTAAAGAGATTGAAAGCATCGCAAGAGTTGCTAGTTGGGTTGCATAAGTTTTCGTTGCCGCGACTCCTATTTCAGGACCAGCCTGAGTGTATAATACTGAATCTGCAAGTCTAGTAATTGAACTGCCAACCGTATTGGTGATAGCCATTACGGTAGCTCCTTGGTTCTTGAGGTGTTTGACCGCATGTATTGTATCAATAGTTTCTCCGGATTGAGTGACTGCTAACACAGCGGTTTCATCACCTAAACTTGTGGCAACCGTATCAGATCCTTCTGAAGCAATCACACCATGCATCAGTTGGTTTGCGATATGCGAAAACATGTATTTGGCTGCTAAGGTGGCATGAAAGGATGTGCCCGCGGCAATGGTGATGATATTCTTATGATTATGAAGAATTTCAGCGAAAGCCTCAAGATCAGTTTTCCGGATTCGGAGGGTATCACTAAGGGCGCGAGGTTGTTCGTGAATTTCTTTCAACATAAAATGAGGATAGCCACCTTTTTGCGCCATATCAATAGTCCATTTTACGACGGTTGGTTCACGGATGGGTAGTTGTGAGAGTCTTCCTGTATCATCAATTCTACTGACAAGTGCGCCTTCTGCAGTTAGGTGAACAAGTTCGTCATCTTCGAGGATAATGATTTTTCGAGTCATTGGTAGAAAAGCAGGAACATCCGATGCACAATAGACTCCTCGAGAGCCCAAGCCGATAACTAATGGACTTTCTTTTCGTGCACATACTAGTTCTTTTTTGCTAGAATCCAGAACGACTATTCCATAGCTTCCTTCTAATTTGGGTATTATTTGCGCTACTGCATCGTTGAGATGGGGTGTTTGATTGAGCGCTTCTTCAATTAGATGAGGTATTACTTCAGTATCGGTTTGGGAGCAGAATTGGTGACCATTGGATAGAAGCTGTTCACGTAATTCTTGATAATTCTCAATGATCCCATTATGGACAACAGCAATACGATTTTTACAATCAGTGTGTGGGTGAGCATTATCTTTTGAAGGCGGACCATGAGTAGCCCATCGTGTGTGACCAATCCCAATACTGCCAGGTAAAGTGTCGAAATTCAATCGTTTGTGTATGTCATCAATTTTGCCTTTATCTTTCTTTATATACAGAACTCCTTCAGAAGCTGTAGCGATTCCACTCGAATCATAGCCACGATATTCCAGTCGCTTCAGAGATTGGCGCAATAAGGAGGCAACAGTGCCTTTCATGTGTATTGCACCAATAATTCCACACACGTTTGTTAGCCCCTATGAAACACACCTAACTATTGGAATAAATTTTCCCGTTAGGGAAGTTTACAGGTGTTTTGACACGTACGGTCCATCATGTTGATACCCATGACGTAGATAATATTCTCTTGCCCCAATTCCACTAGTACAAACAATCTTCTTTCGATCAAATCTATTAGCATATTCTTCTGCAGTAATTAAGAGCTGGGTACCCACTCCCCGGTGTTGCCAAGCATCATCATGTGTCGTTCCAAGATCAATCGATTTCCCGTACACATGGAGTTCGCGAAGTAACGCAGCTTTCTGGTTTTGAATTTCTTGTCGATGCGCATCATCACTTGGAATTCGAAGCCGTAAATACCCAACTAATGAATTTTGCTTGGGGTTTTCGTAAGCAAGAAAAATCTCCATCCCTCGTGACGCAGGGTATTCGTCAACTCGAAGCTTTAAAGCTTCAATATCTATCGGATCTTGGTTCGAAAGGATTTGTGATCTCTGTCTGTAACCGACTTCTCGATAGCGAATCGTCTGAATTTGGTATTCCTTTTTTTCTGCACGTTGATAAACAAGTTGGGTGAGATTTCCTGCATTAGGCCCAGCTACAATTAACCGCTTCGGGATATCTCGTTGCATGCGTTGAATCCGTACCCACCGAGGAATGTCAGGCATTATTTCAGCAATGAGATCAACTACTTCTTCCGTGGAGTAGGGAGTATATTCTCCTTTCCTCCATATTTCGAATAGGTCACTACCTCGTAACACCAAACAAGGATAGATTTTGAGCAAATCCGGTTGGAACTCTTCACGCGAAAATAGGTCCTTGAAGACTTGTTGATCCATATCTTTTGAAGACCCAGGTAAACCCGGCATGATATGATAACAAACTTTCAATCCCGCATCTTTAGCTAGTCGGGTTGCGTTTTTGACATCCAATACAGTGTGTCCACGACAAATTGTTGTGTAGACGTCATCATAGATGGTTTGAACGCCCAACTCAACCCGAGTTGTCCCTAACTTAAGCATTCTATCAAC
>JAEOSV010000045.1 GCA_016840185.1 Candidatus Hermodarchaeota archaeon
CCCGGCGTCGATATCTGAAGATGTAGTAGGCAACACCCACCACCACGATTATACTAAGTACGGCTCCTGCGATGAGTGCCGTTGTGAGGTTTGCTCCCGGATAAAAGACGTAGTAAGATCCATTGTTGTTGTCGATTGCGATATTGTCATAGTTGTCTCGGGCTTGAATATAGAAACGTACTTGTGCCCCTGCTGGAACGGGATCAAGGGTGGCTAGGTATAATCCAAATTGAATGTCACTTTCGACAACCTCCATGAGTTTCGGTCGCCAGTTTGAATAATCTACACTATAGTACACGAGAACCTGGTTGATGCCTGAACCCCGACTATCCTGGGTTATCTCCGCATAAATCGACACGGGGTCTGTGTTCAACGGTGCGAGGGGATTTATCCACACACTGGTGATTATTGGCGGATAATTCGTAATGGTCACGGAAATCGTTGAACTATTCAGGTTTCCATTTCCGTCAATGACTCGCACCCCAATGGTAACCTGCCCGCCGCCTGCTGGAGTCCACGGATAATAGTATTCATGATTTCGGATGTGCTCATAAGCTGGTGTCCAGGCACTATCATTAATTCGGATTTGTACAGTAGGTACATAGTGACCATCGGGATCAGTTACGTTAAACCAGATTGTGATTTCTTCACCTTCAGACACGATGTCATCATCCGAGGGAGAATGAAATTCAATTTGAATACCTTTGTCGAAAATGAATGATGTTGATGCTCGAGTAATCCATCCTTCAGCATCATAAGCTCTTGCTTGAACCGTGTATGAGCCATAAAATCCAGTAGCATCCATCAAATATTCGCAATGCGTGGAATTTAGACCATCTGTGGCATTGACCCATGGACCGCCATCAATCGAAAGTTCAAGATGAACCACGTCATCGAGGCCATC
Organism: Candidatus Hermodarchaeota archaeon; assembly: GCA_016840185.1. Next base: position 905 of record JAEOSV010000045.1, read on the forward strand.
ATCAACAGAGAGTACAATCGGAACTTGATTTGAGGGGTACACAAGGGCATCTTGTGCGGGTGTTAGAAAGTCAATTTCAGGATATCCTGGTTGTGTCGATATTATCGTAGCAAAATCTGCAACCGCACCTGCTGCGGTCTTCGTCGCCAAAGCACCTATCTCAGTCGAATACTCGGGTTGAGATAATGAATCTGCTATGTTGTGAATGTAGGGATTGCTTAAGCCGTCATATTCAAAGAACCAGACGGCTGGTACGTGTCTGTCCCAAAATGGTCCATGATCACTCATCACCCAATAGGCGTTTTGGTAAGCTTGAACTTTGGCTCCGACCCAACTCTGTCCAATGTCAGCGGCATGTTGAGCGAACCACGCACTATCGCCGCCATTATGGACGATATTGGTTTTAATGTGCTCAGGTGTTGCCGCAGAATCCCAGAGCAACATATCAAAATTGTATACAACGGCGACGGAGACATTGTTGTCTGCAAGATCAGCCGCTAGTGCTGTACTTCCCACCAACCCTATTTCTTCGGCATTGAAAGCGACGAACATAATCGTATAATTGTAAGTATATTGGGACATCGCGCGAGCAATTTCTAAGACGGCCGCAACTCCAGAACCATTATCATCTGCGCCTGGAGATGACGTGGGATAAGTGTCAATATGTGCTCCCACAATAATACACTGGTTATTGGTTAGACTGCCTCCAGGGAGCGTTCCGATGACATTGGGTGGACCGGTGCCGAAGTAGTGATGGGAAACGTTCAGTCCATAGGATTCGAATTGATTTGATACATATTCGACGGCAAGCTCATTCCCAGATGTGCCCCAAAGACGGCTGCCAAATGCATTGGATAAACGGCTTACTTTGTTTTCATAAGAGGATGTCGTTATCATATCCAGAATGGCTTGGATTTCACTAGGAGCTGCTGGTATGACAGGGCTTTGTTCAATGGACTGTTGGAGGTTTGAGATTGAATGGGGAATGGAAGGTGATTCGAATTGTCGAATGATAAGTGTTGTCGACTCAGATTTAACCTCTGGTTGACCCGAAATTCCCAGTGGGAATGAAATCATCGGGAAAAATCCGCTGATAAGAATGAACAATAAACAGACCGAGAAGAGCCGAGTTTGACGCATGCGAGTCACCGTCCGAGATTCGGTTTCTTTTCGAGAAGTGAAAGTTCTGGTTATATTCTTTCCTAATACAGCAAACAACACGCTGAAACACCAATGGTTTTTTTTGGTCCCGCTAGCCTTCTGTTGGATTTAGAGAACAGACCTCTAGCAATGTTTGCTGAAATTCATCCAAGGTCTGCCGGAAATCATCTCGAACTTCCAAGTACAAGTGATTTCGCTGTAACTCCATCGTGAATAAAATTTGGAGTAACTCGCTTTGTAAAAATTCTGCGATTTCTCGATATGCATCTACCAGAGTTAGCATTTGTTTGGAATAAGCACTATACTCCAGATAGAGTGAGTACGCCTGAGAAACACCCAAAAGCATCCCAGGGCAATCACGGATATTTGACTGAAACGTTTTCATACTCGCCCCATTTCGCACCTTATCACGAATTTCCAATAATTCCAGATGTGAACCATCAAAGATGCTTGAAAACAGCATGGTGTGATGTCGTTCATAAATCCACTGGGTTCGATTGGACAGACTTACATGCTCTTTGAAAAGTTCATGCACATTTTTGAAAGATGTTATCTTGTTATCAAATTCTTCGAGTTCAGCAGACCCAAAATAGCCAACTGATTCAGTGAGGATGTAGGTGGGATGGTTTTGGGCATCCTTCACAAAATACTCAATGGCCTCAACGACATCGTTGGCTTTTTGACTCAGCTCATCCTCATTGATAGCAGTTTCCACTTTCTGATAGCCAGCCATCCGAAGATCCTTGGATTCATTGGAGGTTACATACTGAAGAACAGCTAAGAACCGTTGCATACTTTCACTGTAGGTTTGCCGAACAGCTTCCTCCAGCTTGGGTAGATACTCTGCAAGTTTAGTAATATGGCGTTCAACGGCTTGGTATTCATCGAGAAACTGGCGAAGAAACCAACCCACCCCTTGAGAGTCAAGATCGTTAATTTGTATCTTGACTCGTGGATCACTGGTTGCTCTAACCATCTCGGCGAACATCCGATGATCCGTAATACCAATCGATGCAAAGAGGGTTGCCATGCTGCGTCGGTAACTTCGATAATAAGCGTAATAAGTGAGTAAATTATCCACAAACTCATCAATATAGCCAATGAGGGCAATGGCATCTACAAGATGATGCTGGAGCTCTGGGGATTTTTCTTGGAAATACTGAATTAGCCGCTGATTGGCCTCGTCTTCAATTTTCTTTGAGCTAGCATCATATTTCTCGCTTAGAGTTAGATAGTGTTCTAGAAGCTCCCAAATCCGTTGGGGAGGTTGTACATCTGCAGATGATGCATCCTTAGCCATCACTACTCGACCTAGCCCTTCCCTGCACCCAGGATCCGCTATTCCCGTGATGCGTCTCTGGCAAGTTCCGTAGTCAAAATGAGCTCCGCAAGTTTCTTAAAAACATCATTGACGGCATAATCGGTTTTCGCACTAGTCTCAAAAAAGGCCATGCCCTTCTGAGCGGCATACACTTGCACCTCATCAGTGGAAACCACACGTGAGTCCACAAGATCAATTTTGTTTCCCACTAAAATTATCGGCACATCTGCCCCTGAAAACTTACGAATCTGATCAAACCATTTTTCAACATTCACGAAGCTTTGTCGCATCGTGATATCGAAGACTAACAATGCCCCTTTTGCCCCACGATAATAGATGGGACGAACACCAGCATATCGCTCTTGCCCGGCTGTATCCCAGGCTTGGAGCTTAACGAGATAATTGTTGATGGGGAGGGATTTGACAATAAAGTCTACTCCGAGGGTGGAGATGTACCCGTCAGTGAATGTACCATAAGCGAAACGGGTTGTGAGACTGGTTTTACCTACTTCAGCGTCACCGACTAGTACAACTTTGAAAAGATAATCGAAGGCATCGTGTGACATGGACTGGTCCCGGCGGCAGGCTTTTTCTAATTCTAATTCTGTGGAAGTGTCATTTAAGCATATGTGTCTCAAAGCATCTTAGGCGGATTCTTGCAAAAATCTGTAAAGGGATAAGAATCGTTAGCGGGGTAGGTATTCAAAGCCACGATAGCCTTTGCGTCGCTGAAGTTTTTGCATGTCATACAACTTCTTCAGTTCATTGGAAGCAGTGCCCTTCGTGATTCCAATTTCTTCAGCAACGACAGCAGAGGTTACTCGTTTCATCTCTTTGGTGATTGCCAGGATTTCCCGTTGTGTCGCCGTGAGTTCATCGAACTCTTCGAACCATTCTTCATCTTCTACTGCGGGGCTGGTTTCGATAAAGCGGGTCTGATCCATGGTACTTGGGATCAGTGTGGTAACCGGTGGTGGGCTGGGGCGTTGTTTCATGACCTGTTGAACGAATTCTCGAGTGATACGGTCACCAGCGGGAGTGTCTTCTTGGAAGGCCATGGAAATGATATTTTCACAGAAGCGGAGTGTGCTTCGAGGATAGCCACGAGTGTGGAGGTGAATCTCTTCAATAGCATCTGAGTTGAAAGGCGTAAGCCCTTTCCCTCCGAAGTGTTTGATACGTTCACGAATTAGATGCTCAGTTTCCCTAACGGTCAATACTTCATTACCATCGGGTCCTTCGGTTTCCAACGCAAAATCCAGAGTGACGCGTTCAGCAACAGGCGGAAAGATGCTAGTGAGTGCTTGAGAAAAACCTGTAAGCCCAGCCACGAATACAACAACAGCAGGTAAGTCGCTTAGAACCCGTAACCATCGGACGGTTTTCCGTTTATCAGATTCAATTGCTTCGGAGTCTTCCTGGGTTAAGGCTAATGACTGTCCGTCATCAATCAGCATTACGATCCGTTGTTTGCTCTGTTTGTGAAATTCACGTACTTTTGCTGCCATGGTGTCAACAAGGGTTGGCACGGTTTGGTTTTTCAGCATCAGTCGACTATTCATCAGAGAAATCAATGCGCTACTCAGAATAGTAGAGCTGAGGGGTTCAGAAATAAGCAGAGGGACCATTCCTTTCGATTTTGTTAAGGAATCATTGAACCATCGCAGAATATGGGTTTTCCCTGTTCCGCGACCCCCTTCGATGAGAATAATGTTGCCGGTTCTCAGTTGTACCGACAGGGGATTCAGGATTCGTTTTTGTCCTGCAAACACCTCTGGCATGACATCGATTCGGAATGGAAAATCCGACCAGCCGAGACTCTTCAGTCGTTCATCAAACGCAAACATTTTGCATCACCAATGGTTGAGGTGTTTTTTTCACCCAATTTTTGTAAACGCTTCTCCCAGATTCTAGTAAGCTAGGCATCCGATGAGATGCCGTCACCCATTCGTCCCAGGAAATTGTTGAAAGCAAAAGGACATACGACTTCGATACCACCGGTTGGATCATAGACCACCATCTCCTTTCCAATCGGACAGAAGAGAGCACAGTAGCCACCATCTACAAGGTGACCATTTCTTTGGCACTCAAAGGTCCGAGCGGTCGGGGTGATCAGTTCAAGAACTGCGGTTGCATCGCGTTGTTCAATTGCTTCCTGTAGTCGTAATTTGGGTTGAAGCGCTTTGGCTTTGTCACTCACGCATTCCTCACTCCTCTTTTTTCCTTGGCCATTGATTCATCTTCACGTAGTTGTGCAATCGTTCGGGCAATCCGGACACGGAGCGTCGCCGTCACCAAGGGCATCGCTTCTTTGAGTTGATCTTCGATGCTAGGCGCTTGGAGCCGGGCTATCGCGTCCGATCGAGCTCTCCCAGACGCTGACGCTTTTTCGGTTGCCATCGCTCATGTTACCTCATTAAGTTTCATTGATGTTCATTCATCTTCATTTCAGCACATATAAAGCTTCGCATGTTTTCTCCACGTCGTTTACGGGACTTAGAAAAGCGTATAACAAAAAACACATGAAAAAAGTTATGAACAGAACTGAATGGTCGTGGAAGGGAATTCCATAAAAAAGCCATTAAACGGTTATTTTTTGAAAAATAAAATTAAGTCGGTCATTAAACATGGTAAATGAACATTAAAATGCCCAGTTTAAGTTCAGCAATGTGGCGCGAATTTTCCTCTGTCAAAGTGGCTAAATTGAAAGCGCGCCAAATCTAGAAATGAATAGCAAATTGACCTTGGTAGAATAGTACTCCTTATCGGTATTCATGTTCCTAGTCAGCGTCTTCTGTTCCTACGCCCTTCGTTCCGGGTTCAGGTTCAGTCGGTTGAACGAGGATGGATTCTTGTGAAAGATAGGTGAGGAGTCGGAACCGCTCTGAGTCGAGGTGAAGGAGAACCCGAAGATGCTCAAGGGTGAAGTGTTGGGCGCTCCGACGAAAATCGATGAAGTTAGTCAATTGGGCTCGGAGAGTATCAAATTGGAGTTCTAAGAGCTTAGCTTGGAGAGTTGAATCATCTTTCGCTAGCTCTAAGGCTTGTTTGGCAAGATCCATGCCAGGTTGATTGAAAGGAGCAATATACACTGGCGATTTCTTAGTCAGGTTCACGAAAAGATAGTGCTCGAGGTTTTCCGGTGTTGTAAGACTACGATAGACCTTTTCTGAAACACCAAGTAAGGTTGGACGTTTGCGTTGTTGGTCTGCGCGGCTTTCAAGGATGCCTTGGGCGGTTTCAAGGTCGCTGATGCCAGGCATATTGGGTACCGTGAAGGGGAGGACGTTGTCGATGGCTTCGCTGAGCTCTTCGAATTTCTTTTTCTTGACCCCGGTGATGATAATGGCGTTGCCGACGAGGATGTTGAGGAGAACCACATCGAGGGTGTCTTCGAACACTTCGAGAACATGTTCTGCTGAGGAGATTCGACGTTTAGCACCGGATGAACGTTCGTTGTGTGCTTCGAGGGCATCATTAATGACAGGGAGGAAGGTTTGAAAGGGTTTAACATCGCCACTCCATTTTTTGAGGAGCGGTTCGTACTGGGCGTAGAAGAGAACGTTAAGGCTGTGGAGTACGGCTTGGACTTCGAGTTCATCTGCATTTCCGTCAGCGAGGCCGACGGTAATGAGCCCAATGGGAGCATCGGCGGGATTTCGTTCTTCAGAGGTATCTACAGGTTCGACGGTTTGGGTTTTGTCGTAGACGTCGTAGTGGAAGCGGTATTCTCCAGCGCCGATAGTCCGGATTTCCTCTGCGATTGCTTCGTGTCCGAACTCACGGATGGCAGTTAGAAGTCCCGTGAGAAGAGTCTGTTCGAGTTTCACTAAAGGTGATGTGTGTGAAACGAGGGTTTCGCCTGATTGGAGAAAAATGAACACCGAGTACATCGTCACCGTTTTCGCCGCCCTTGCCATAATCCCTTCAAATGCTGATGTGTTAGCGTTCGTTTCTGAGCAATTAAAGTTATCCTTTAGATAGTTAAGAAAATATTCCTAATTTTCTTCATTAGATGATATTTTTCGAAAATGAAACGTCTCTCTTTTGTTTTATATTGGAAAAGAATTACAATGAAATATGGAACACTCTGGACATGAATAACAAGGTTAAATAAGAAAACTGATACTCCTTGTCTTTAGGCACAAATATAATGTGCCCGTTTCCATTGTATAGATTCCCCCCCCCTACCAAAAAAAAGAGTGAAGAGATTTTGCCTATTATTGATCCAGGAATGATTTTAGCATTCATTTTGAGCCGTCGAAACTCTACTCACCAATCAAAGGTTCAATCGATGCATAAAGCGCAGAGTAAACACCCCATAGTCAAAGCCGTACGTGGTGCGCTTGACCTATTTCCTCTTATCCAAGATCATTTCACCTTAGAGATAGGATCAGAAGGCGGTTCAGCTAGTTTTGGACTAAACTGCTGCATTCGAACCGACTTGACGCCTTTGCCGGGGCTTGATGTTGTGTGTGACGCGACATCCCTTCCTTTCCGTGACCATGTTTTTGAGAGAACCTGGGCCGTTTACCTTATTCATCATATCCGTAACATCCGTGCCCTTGTATCTGAAGGATGTCGAGTCGCCGAGAAACTATTGGTTTTTGATTTCTTGCCGAATTCTTGGATGCACTACTATTCTAAAATCTGGGATTGGTTCATCTTTGGGGAGAGAATCAAAGCAGTGAATTCCCAGATGCTGAGGGAAATTGATCCCAACTATCGCTCCTATAAACAATCACACCTAGGTACAATTCTTTATGTCTTTGGACAAAACAAACA
>JAEOSV010000315.1 GCA_016840185.1 Candidatus Hermodarchaeota archaeon
ATGGCGGCCACCGTATCTTCAGATTGCCTTAGATGTTCCGAGCCTTGAAAAGACGAAGAAGATTATTGCGGCTCTCCCACGAAGTGATAACCTCATCCTTGAAGCAGGCACTCCTCTTATCAAACGCTATGGTACAGCGGTTCTCAGCGATATTCGTGAAGTTGCAAAGGATAAATTCTTAGTTGCTGATCTCAAAACACTAGATGTAGGAAAAGTTGAAGTCGATTTAGCCTTCGACGAATCAGCGGATGCCGTCGTCGTTGCAGGATTGGCTTCTGTGGATACTATTGATCAATTCATCTATGAAACCAACCGGTTAGGAATCTATTCCTTTGTTGATATGATGAACGTAGAAGACCCCGTTGCTAAGCTCCAGAGTTTGAAAATGCCACCCAACGTCGTTATTATGCATCGGGGAATTGATACAGAGGGTCACGCAGACCATAAATGGGGCGTCGTAAAGGCTGTAAAAACAGCGTTCAAAGGCAAACGATTACTTGTATCCGTAGCAGGAGGTATACGTCCAGACAATATAGAGGCCGCACTCAAAGCCAAAGCCGACATCATCGTTGTTGGGCGATATATTACGCAATCTCGAGACGTTGAAAGGTCAACTCGGGAATTCCTTACACAGATGCAAGGAGATATAGACTTGTTTAGGGTCCACACCGAGTAAACCTTTTGAAATAAGGTAGAAAGAATTAGGTGAATTCTCTAATTTTTCCAATTTTTTTTTCTTATGTTATAGTAGATTTTCCATTTGGCATAAGAAAGACCATATTTATCAAAAATCGTTTCAGCGATTTCTCCGCATGATTTTCCCTTTTTCAAAAGCTTTAGTATTATCTTAGAAACACCATCTGGTATTGGTTGTCTTATATTCTCAGCTCTTAACTTAATCATCTCACCGACTTTTTCCGCCTTAACTTGGCGTCCGGTGGCATGCAAGAAGAAAGGTAAAGCTATGGCCTTAAGGAGGCTTTCTGCATTAGAAATAACCACTTCAATTTCATTTCCACGCGATATGATTACGAATGTTTTCAATAAATTCATGACAAGATGGTTATTTGGTCCACAGGCATTGCCTAAGACTTGTGATTGGGTACTAGCATAACCATCACCATCATTGATACTCTGTAAAAACATTAAACGGATTTCATAGGGAGCATCGATTAGCCAGTCAGCTGTAATAGGGTCGTAAGTAGTCAGTTTCTTTGGTCCCATGTTAAGACAGCTTCGCATTATCCATGTAATCACTGGAGTAACTCCAGAGACACACAAATATTCTAATTCAGATTCAGAATAACTGAAAGAGATTCCAAGTTGAGAAAGATAGAAGCAAGAAGCTTCAATTACCCGTTTACTCCAATCATATGATTTCGAAAGGCGAAGAGTTATTCCTGTTGAAGCATGACTATTCTTAGGTTTGCTCGCGTCACTTACCATCATTCCAAGAATATAAGCAAAGGCTTGCTCTTTACTTATAACTCCAAATTGCTGACGCCAACGGTACACGTCTTCTGTGAGTAAGGGTGTGAGCAAATTAAGAATTCTACGAATTTGATCCCAATTTTTAATTATTACAGGTACCTGTAAGAATTTGGTAGGTTCAAAGCCATGTCCTGCTTTAATATTCCTCGGTAACCATTTATACCCTAGTTCAGGCTTTTCAGATGGTATTTGTCGTGCAAGATTGATTAGATCCGGTCTTGATGCATTTAGTAACCAGTTTCTAACAAACCCGCGGTCTTTCCCGATTTCTCTAGCGATATCTGCAAAGGTTCCTCCCTCCTTGAAAAGCTCGATTGCGTGAAAGTATTTTTCAACTTGGATGAGACGATGTTGATGACCTGATAGCTTAGCTAGATCATCGAAGTGGTAATAGGTTTTTAATCGATCCACCGTATCATCAACAGAACAAATGCCATTATTTTCTTGATTTAAGTCAGTTATTTTGACCAGAGCTTGGGTTCTTGAGAAGGTATTTTCTAGGATTCGGTATAGACGTGGTCGACGAGCATTCTTTACATAAGCAGTAACAAGGACCAATTGAGTGTCAATGGTTCTTAACCGACGTGTTTCTTTGGCAAGATGAGTTAGGTATCCTTTGCGAAGCCGTTCTTTATTTTGAAGCTCCAATGCGAGGTAGAGGTGCAGTTCAGCATCATTAAGTAACTTGTAGAACTGTGGATTACGTTTGATTCCTGGATACTCTTTGTCGATGATAGAGTGAAGTTGTTCTATTTCCTTGATAAAAACGTCACCAATACGAGGTTGCCAAATATTAACCTTAATTGAAATTTTGTTTGTCACCCTCTCAGAATTACTTTTCATTGATTATCTTAAACTAAAGAACCCCACTATTTCCAGAAGTCGCCTGTGATTTCTGTTGAACAGAAAAATTCAAGAACCTACACAAACCTAAATCCTCTAAGCAATACATTATGAAAATTGCTGGGAGTGTATTCCTA
>JAEOSV010000316.1 GCA_016840185.1 Candidatus Hermodarchaeota archaeon
GAGAAGACCTGCATTCTTCTTTTCGACAAGAAGATCCAGGACTTGTGCTAATTTTGCTGGTGTTGTTCCGTATTGATCTGCTGAGTCGGAGACTTCATGCGTGAAGATGTGTAAAAGTGCTTCATCAGCAATGCAGTCGTTGACCCATCCTTTTATTCGATTCCAACTGGTAGTTCGTTTGAGTTGAGCTGCTTTGATTTCAAACCAGTCAGGAATAGGATGTGTCATCATGAAACCCCAAACCATACGACCACTAAGACGGTAATCAGCAACAGCAGCTTTTACGGTTTCATCGTACCCTCCATAGGGATATGCATGTTGGGTTGGAACGTTATATCCTTGAGTAAGGAATGCTTCATCAACTTGTTGCATTTCCCAATGTATCTCGGCTGTTGTTAATCCTTGGAGGTGGGGATGGGTGTGGGAGTGACATTGGAAATCCCATCCGAGAGTTGGATCCCATGTCATTGATGTCTCTGCAGTGACAGATACTGAGCCTAGGCCTGTCATTAGTATTGGTGTGAACAGCAGTACACATATAGCTAATGTCCATGATTTCACTGATTTTTTCAAGAGTTTCATTGTAGTCTAATACAATCTAGTTGTTGCAGTTTTAAGCCTTATGAAATATGGGAGTGTTTTTTTTATTGTTAAGCTAACGCACGCACGGGTTAGCTAGCTAGCTAAAACATTTGGAGGGGAAACGTGATGCGTTGATTAGAGATATGATATAGATGGTGATTCGCAGTGACGCGTTTCCCTATCATTTTTAGAACAGTAAGGTGTCCAATCATGTCACCTGACGATTCCTGCTGAGCAGGCTGAAGTTGAAGTATGCCATCGGCGAGGTTAAAGAGAGTTTTTTCTATATTAGCGTCAAGGACTCCAGTGTGATGGAGACCAATTCCGATAGTATTGGCGAATCGCGACGCATATTTGAGATTTTGACAGTAATGGAAAGCTTCTTTCACATTACTGAGTAAAAAAAACGGGGTTATACTATCGAGAATGTCGATTTCAAGAATGTTTCGTTTCATATTACGTAATGTGTACTCTTTCGCCATAGAGATTAGATCAGCGAATTGGAGCCCGCTCTGTAAGACCGAATCATTGGGCTGATATGTTTTGAACATGGTTTCAAGATTCTCAACCGACTTTGAAAAGAGATCGATGAAGTGCAACCGATCTTGTTGTTCATATTCCTCAACATGAAGACCAAGACGCATGAGATCTTGTTGAACCTCGGTTGCCGGCATCTCAATTGCATAATAACTGACAGCACACTCTTGGGATAACAGATTGCCAACGAGCTCTCGTGCCAGCACGCGTTTGCCACAGCCTACCGGTCCGATCAGCAGATTTGCAGAGGGACGGGGAAGACCCCCTTCCAAGATTGCATCGAGCCCATCAATACCCGTAGCGTTTTGTTCTCCCATTGTATGAATTTAATCTACTAAAAAACTAATTATGAATTATGAATGTATAGTCCATAATCACTTTTTTCCCGGTATAATGCCCATTAGATGATCCTTTACACGTGTATGCAGCTAGAACATGGTAATTGATCCGATCCGTCGTTGCCGAGTTTCAGCCATCCCATGCAAAACATTGGTTCCTGGATCTCGGAGGATCATACACCCGATACAAATACTGGGTAGTGTAGTGACTTCGTGACCTAGCGTCGTTAGTCCTCGTATCACGCTATGAGCCAGCGGCATTTGATGGAAAAACGTTTGCTCCACCTCAATAGGTTCCTGCTCTTCGATATGAAAACGGGGGTGCGCGACGGCTTGAACCCCCATGTTGAAATCCAGTACATTAATCAGCATTTCCGTCACCGTTGTCAAAATTCGCCGTCCCCCCGCACTCCCTGTAACTAATAGAGGCTTACCGTCCTTCAGCACAAGGGTTGCTGCCATGTTGGCAATATGTCGTTTTCCAGGTTGGATCGAGTTCGAGTTCCCGGGAAATGGGTTAAACCAGTACATCCCATTATTCATGAGGATCCCTGTCCCGGGAATGGTCACGCCGGAACCATACCCACCACATAACGTCAAGGTCAATGCCACCATATTCCCCGCGTCATCTGCGGTACAAAGATGTGTCGTGTCGTGTCCTGATGGCAGCCCCGAGGTTGAGATGTCTGCGGGTGGCTGGGCATCATAGCGCCAGGGATTGCCTGGATGAATGCCACAGGTCGCTGATTGGAGAGAAATCTGAGTCGCGAGTTCGTGGGCATATTTCTTTGAGAGGAGCCCTTGACTCGGGATAGGGGTGAACTTGGGGTCGCCTTCAAAAGCCAGTCGGTCAGCGAAAACGCGTTTAAAGGTCTCGACGAGGACATGGATGAATTGCGAAGTCGAGGCTTTGAGGGCGTGAAGATCAAAATTCTCTAGGATATTTAAACTCTGTAACACAAATCGCCTTCCCGAGCAATCAGGAGCTCCCGAGATGACGTCAAATTCACGGTACTTGACCGATTGCGGCGTGGAAAGAGTCGCGCGATAC
>JAEOSV010000046.1 GCA_016840185.1 Candidatus Hermodarchaeota archaeon
GTAGATAACGGCGGAGGCCAATACACATTAACCCTCCTTTATTCAAGCGGAGAAATCTCAACAGTGAAAATTTATTCTCTTGCATTGCATGTGGTCGCCCCAGACGGCTACCATCAAGATGCCGACCAAACAATCGGTTTTAGGATCCGCAACCACTATATTGCAAGTAATATCAATCCCATCTCCACCATCCCTTGGGAAAACAATGGGTCCATGGTGCTTCGAATCGATGATGACGATTTGGGAACAGCACTTCCTGATGCAGATCTCATCGCTATCCGGATTGTGGGTCCAACAACCCTATACATTGACAGTGGAAACTGGACACAATGGGTAGAAGATGGCCTACCAAACGATGGCATCTTCACTATCACACTTGATACCACTGGATGGGCACTAGGAACTCATCCGCTAGATGTCTATGTATACACTTCATCAAGCTATGAGAATGACACCGTTTACACAGCGGCTACTATCCGTGCCCTTGCTACCAGCTTTACCTATCAAAGCCCACCAGTCGTGGCCTGGGGAGAAGATGGGATCCTTGAAGTGAATTACACTGTTTCTGACACTATTGCTTTCCAAAATGGAGATCCAATCACAGGGGCCACGATAAGCATAGCGACTTTAACTTTGGGTATGGACTTTTCTTTCCTGGATAATGGAGATGGCACCTATACCATTACTATCTTTGCAACAGAACTCCCGACTAATCAGACCTATTACTTTGACATTTCCATATCTAGCCCAGCCCAATACACCAATGAAGCACTCACCAATGTTCCAATTACAGTGCGTGCTCTCTTTACAACCCTAGCGTACTCACGAGTCCCAACAACGCCTTATGGTGATGATGTTATTGTTGATGTCCAATACTTCATTCTGGACGGACAAAGCTCCAACAACGGAGCCTTCATCCCCGGAGCCACCATAACCGTCACTGGTATCGGAGGTTTGGTCCTTCTTCCAAGTGACTATTCGGTTACACCTTTCCCCGGATACTACCGAATCACAATTACAAAGGCGCTTAGTATTGGGAGTTATGAAATCGAAGTTGATGCATATCACCCAACGGATCCATATCGATCTGCAAGAATCGCTAGTCCCCCGATGTCCTTCAATATCCGCACCGTTTATACTGAGATTGAAAAAGAGCCAGTTGACGCCGCTCCATACGGTGAAGATTTCACTATCACAATAATCTATCGTGTTCGCGATGATGCTAGCTCTCAAGATGGTGACGGCATCATCGGCTCCGATGATATTACTATCGTCACTAATGGCACTTGGACTAATCCAAGCTATTCTCTATTTGACCTTGGAAACGGTCACTATCTCATCATCATCAACTCTGATCAGACTCCAGCACCAGGAAGTTATTGGATTAACATCACCCTTGGATGGATAGCTGATCCACCAATCTACGAAGAACAGTGGGTGGGCGTCTGGCTGACATCTGATTACCGAGAAACCCGCATTATCAACACGAATCCGCCCGACACGAACTATGCTGACAATGTTATAGTTTACCTAAACTACACTGATGTCCTTGATGACTGGGGCATTGATAACTCAACGACTGGTCCTTGGGTACGAATCCGAATCCTTCACGCTTCCAACGATAGCGAGATTTCAGCTACATATTATCTTGAAGACATAACGTTTGGTGTAGGTTGGGGCGAACCAACACTCTACTATCGCGTTTTAATTAATGCTAGCGAACTGGGAGCCGTAAACGTAATCTTCAATCTGAAAATTGAAGCCAATTGGGTAGCTGGAAATGCACCGTTCTATACAATGGCAACCAAAGCATTTTCCGTCCGTACAGTGGGTACAGAAACCATTCTCTACTCTGAAACCATCCAAACGGAGCCAACTGGTGATGATATCATCATCAATCTACACTACGAGACAACCGGAGGAGGACTAATTACGAATGGGAGTGGATATGTTGGCATTCTCGTTGAATGTGAGGATATCACAGACTGGAATGATTCATACTGGTACGTTCCTCCTTCCTCTTGGCCTGGAACAGATGGGAACTACACGTTAATAATCAGGGGTAGTATGAATCTCGCTGTAAGAACGTATTCATTTCGCATCACGCTAACATGGCCTACAGGATTTGACCCACAATACTTCCCATACTATGCATCTGCAGAAGCCTTCGTTTCAGCACGTGTCCGAGAAATTCGCACCACGCTAGATTGGACGCAACCCTCAACACTATACTACTCTCAATGGCTAGTCATTGAAGCATTATATCAAGATCGAGACCACCTATTCGAAAATATCACCGATGTAATTTGGTCCATTGATGTTGGATTAACATTCAACTATACTCAAATCGACGGAACATGGGTGATTATGATTGATACAACAGGTCTCACTGCAGGAGCATTCTCCTTCTACCTCACCGCAACTAAAGCCAATTATGAAGAACAGACTAGAGATGTTGACATTACAATCCATAGAGCACCGCTTTCACTAGTGAAAATCGACCCAACAGGCTCGAATATCATTGTCTACTGGGGAGAACTCATTCCTGTCACCGTTTACCTTGAAGATGTTTTAACGGGAACTCCAATGACCCCAGCCAACGGCACCGACCTCATCTACAAATGGTATACTTCAGACTGGACATTAATGACCTATACAGGAACTCCTGGTTTCTACACGATTAGCCCAATAATTGATACAGGATCAGCGAATGCAACAGGAACCCAACTCATTATCCAAACGAACATGACCGACTACGAAACTGAATTTTTCATCTTCACAGTAAGTATCCAAGCAGTAAACACAAGACTCGACACGCCACCAGGAAATAGCACCGCAATAGAAGTTTACATAGATGACAAAATCACTCTTTTTGTGACTTTTTGGTCAGTTCATGAAAATGGGACCTTCTGGAACTATTTGAATTATGCTGATATTAGTGCACTGAATGCTTCGACTTCTTATGTGATGGAAGATTTCACCTTCATAGCAGACGGAACCTACTATTGTGAATTCAATACATCCAATTGGCGCATCCAACCTCAAACTATCACCGTCACAGCAGGCGCGGCCAATACAATCCCTCAGCAAATCACCTTCACAATTACCGTGAGGTATAAGCCTTGCGAGATTATCGTCGAACAACCAGCTTATTCAGCAAATTACACAGAGAATGTCATAATTAACGTCTTTCTCAACGACACACGAGGAGTTGGTCTGTGGAATCCAATCAACGGTCACACGCTTTATCTTATCTGGCAAGGAAATCCCTATTATTTCAACCCAACTGGGACTGATGGATGGTATACTTGCTCATTTCCTGCTAATGCTACACCAAGTACTCAAGCACGTACAATCAGCATCTATCATCCAATATATTCGAAATACAGTGATTCATCAACTTCTGTTCCCCTGACAATCAGCAAGGCAGCAACACGATTACAACTCATTAGTGCTTATTCACTCGTCACCATTGACGGGATTGAATATTCTATCACCGTTCCCTTTACTAGCCCCACTTGGTTCATTCCTATTGGCGACACACTTGTTCTAACCTTTGATTACATGGATATGAGCAATAACTCATTACTGGAACATGAGGTGTTATCAAAATTCGTCAGATTCTATGCCATTGAAGATTTCGACTTTGATCCTGCCTCCGGTTATTGGACTGTGCATTTCCAATTTAATACATCAGCTACTTCCGAACTCACAATTCGATTCGATTCAGACTTTTATTTGGATCAAACGATTGTCAAGAGCCTTGAAGTAGGTCCGATTCCAATGGAACTCATTTTAGTCGAGTCCATTCCTAACCGAGTCTATGTCGGAACGACCTATTCCTTTGGACTCTATCTAAATGATACCTATCACAACGCACCAGTATCTGGAGCTGTTGTAACCTATGAGTTTGAAACTCCAATAGGAGCCGATATCCAAATCCTTCCTGACCCTCTCCATCCCGGTTATTATAATATCACAATCAGTGCCAACAGTGTCAGTTCAACTACCTTGACTTTCACTGCAGATAAGTTCAATTATGAACTGATCAACGAAATTGAAAGTTTTGTCAGTGTTCAACTCACTGAGTTCATGAGGGACCTGATCTTCTACGGGTCTATTGGTGCTGTGATAGTGGTCATTGCCTTGATTGGATGGATTCTCTGGGCCCGGGTCTATTCGATTCCGTGGGAAGTCCGTCGTTTACGAAAACTCGCAAAAACAGTCGAGAAGGAAGAAGGCTATAAGCTTGGGCGGAAGGACTTGAAACGCTTCCAAGACCGTGAAGTCACCATGGAATCCAAGGTTAGCACGGCGATGGGCACGATTGGTGTGGCAGCAACATCGGCTATGATTCCAAGAACGGAAGAAGTCGAAGAAGTCACGGCGACCGAAGAAGACATCATGACTGAGCTGGACAAGATCCCAGGATTAGGTCCGGAAGAAAAAAC
>JAEOSV010000317.1 GCA_016840185.1 Candidatus Hermodarchaeota archaeon
AGGTCACTGGGGCATTGGCGGATTAGACACCTCGAAGATAATGAAAACATCGGAGAGGGAATGGTTTTCTAGGGGGGAGAGAGGTGCCAACAATTCTCGCCGCTCCAGTGACCACAGTAGAAACCTGGATAACGCTCGCCTTATCCACAAGTGAAAAACGTATTGGCGACATATAAAAGTATATACTCATTCTTTTGCCTAATTCTTTCTCAACAGGAACTACACACTTTTAAGCGGGATTCGTAACTAGTCGCCTCACCCATTCTGAGGTTGATATTCATGGTTGATTTTGCCCTTTCCAAACGAGAGCAAGAAATCCTCGATACCGCGATGGCTTTTTCTAAAAAATGGATTGTTCCTTATGCCCGGGAACTCGAAGAAGCGGATGAGTTTCCTTGGGGGCTAACGCAGAAAGCCTATGACGCTGGGCTCATGAACTCCCACATCCCCAAAGAGTACGGTGGACCTGCCCATTCCATGGTCGAAGAAACGCTTATCGGTGAAGCCATTGGGTACGGCGATGGCGGAGTTGCAACCACCATCCTTGCCAACAACCTTGCGCTTACCCCGCTTCTGATTACAGCAACCCCTGAGCAAATGGAGAAATACATCAAACCCTTCGCCACAGGTAAAAAACCCCAATTAGCCGCCTTCTGTCTAACTGAACGCGAAGCCGGTTCTGATGCGGCAGCAGTGAAGACCACGGCGACTAAAGACGGTGATGAATGGATTATCAATGGCCGCAAGTGTTTCAGCACCAATGGTCATGTAGCTAAATACCATAGCGTCTTCACCACTATTGATCCATCGCTGGGTTACAAGGGAATGGCCGTACACATGGTAGACGCGGAACTACCAGGCGTCGAAATGGTCATGCTTGAAGATAAACTCGGTCAACGCGCTTCTTTCCAAGCTGAAGTCGAATACAAGGATGTCCGCATTCCTAGTGATTGCTTGTTCGGCGAAGCCGGTAAAGGTTTCAAATACGCAATGCAAACACTCGATCGAACCCGTGCTGCCATTGCGGCACTCGGTGTTGGCATCGCTCAACGTGCTGTTGACGAAGCTGCAATCTTTGCTAATCACCGCCGGCAATTTGGCAAACCCATTGGGGCGTATCAGGGTATCAACTTCCTGATTGCTGACATGGAGTCCCGTGCCATGCACGCACGCTGGTCAACCCGGTACTCTGCATGGCTTGTTGATCAAGGGAAACGAAACACGAAGGAATCCAGCTGTGCGAAATTCTTCGCGACTGATGCCGCCATGCAAAACACCCTAGACTGTGTTCAAATCATGGGCGGATATGGTTACGCTAAAGAATATCCTGCTGAACAGATGATGCGAGGCGCTAAACTCACGCAAATTTATGAAGGCACCAACCAGATTCAACGAATGGTTGCTGGGCAAGCAATCCTGAAGGAAGCCCAGGTCACTGAACTTGATACTGGTTTTCGACTGCAGTTTTCAGGAAATGATTATCCCGATCCATGGGGCCCCCGTGAAGGCAAGGTTCCTGACCTCTGGGGTAAGAAAAAATCCAAGAAGTAATTTGGGTGTAGCGCTGATCTAAAAAGAGAATGAAAGAGTCAACAGTGAATACTGCTGACTCCGTTGAGATGCTACACCGATCACTCTTTCTTTTGCTTACGTCGAAGCTGTTTGACCGGCGCTGGGTCTCCTGCTCCCACAAGTCCTGCAAGTCCCATGATTTGGCCTCCAACGATATCCATTGGAATGGCAAAGACGATGGTGTTGCTTTGGTCGAAGCTGATGTCTTCGAGGCTGGATAATGTTCTAAGGTACAAGGCTTGTGAGCTCATTTGTTCAACAGCTTCTTGCAGGTTGCGAGCCGCCACGAGTTCACCTTCGCTTTTGATGATGACTGCACGGCGTTCTCGTTCAGCTTCTGCTTGTCGGGCGATAACACGTTTCATGTCCATTGGAAGTTCGATGTTTTGGAGATTGACACTAATAATGTCAACACCCCAATCTTCAGTTTCTTTGTCGACGATAAGCTTAATGCGATCAGCGATTTGGTCACGTTTGGCAAGGAGGTCATCGAGTTCCACGTTTCCAATAACGTCTCGCATTGTGGTTTGTGCGTACTGAACGGTGCTCGTTTTCACGTCTCGGATGTTGATGAGGCTTTTCGGCGTATTCACGACTTTCATGAAGACCACGGCATCGACCATGAGGCTGATGTTGTCTCGGGTCATCAGTTCCTGTTTCATCACATCAAGGTTTTGAATTCGTACATCTTGTCGGAGGAATCTCTCTGCTCCAGGCCATTTGAAAAAAATTCCTGGACCAACAAGCCGTGTGAATTTTCCAAAACGAAGGACAATCGCTTCTTCCCATTGCTTATTGACAGCAACCGTCATGGGAAGGA
>JAEOSV010000047.1 GCA_016840185.1 Candidatus Hermodarchaeota archaeon
AGAAGAAGCCGAATTACTGCTCAACATGTTGATTCGTGCTTATGATCCCTGTATTTCGTGTTCTGTACATTATATACACACCATTTAGCACCGAAATTGTGATTTATACATTTATAGGCTATTGGCGTACGTATTAGTCCGACACGGATTATTCCTGTGGACGGAAGTAAATGTCGAAGGATTTCATGAATCAAAAAGTGTTGATTTACAATCCTGAGAAGTGCTCAGGCTGCTACTATTGTATGATCGCCTGTTCTTTTTATCACAATGAAGAAGCAGATTTAGATAAGGCCTACCTTCGGGTGTACCCCCAGGATGAAGAGTTCACCGGTTTTGTGAACGCCCATTGCACGCATTGTGAATATCCAATTTGTGAAGCTGCGTGCCCAACTGAACCTAAGGCGATTACAAAAGACCCGAACAGCGGATTTGTGATAATTGATCGAATGAGGTGTATCGGTTGTAAATCATGTAATCTTGCCTGCCCCCTATCTATCCCGATTTTTGAAAAACCGTTTGGGATTAGCAATAAGTGCAATTTCTGTGATGGTGACCCTCGTTGCGCAAAATATTGCAGTACTGGAGCGTTAGAGGTCGTAACACGAAAGGAAGTCAAGGAGACTGGGTCGAATGAGTGACGATGAGATTGTCTTGTACCCCTGGAGAAAAAAAGTAAAAACACTTCCAGAGTCATTCAAAAATCCAATTATGAATATTATCCGTATGGGTCATATCCCGAAATTAGCAGTGACTCGAGAAAGAGTTCGGGAAGCGCTAGGGATCAATCGTAAGCCCCCAACCGCGTATCAGGACCCGAATGCCCAAAAGGAAGTTGAAGAGCTGGTCAAGGAAACTGACCTTTACGATAAGGCAACATGGGATGCGAGAGAAGAGGAGGAGAGCGATCGATGACAAGAAGCTATGCACTGTTTCTGGGTTGCTATATTCCATCGATGCAGCCTTTTGCAGAAGCCTCGCTCCGCCGAATAGCTCCACCTCTGAAAATGAAGCTCATCGATATAGAGGGAGCAACATGCTGTCCTGTTCCCGAAATTGTTCGGTTAGCAGATCATGATGCCTGGTTATACGTCTCCGCACGAAACCTTGCATTGGCTGAATCCTTAGGTGAAGATATCCTAGCTGTGTGTAACGGATGTTGGGAAACCCTGTATGAAGCAAGGGAGACCATTGTGAACGATACCCAATTGATGAATGAAGTGAATTCTCATCTAAGCCTTCTTGATAAGACCTTTGAAGGGAAAGTGAAAGTCAAACATTTTCTCGAGGTTATGGTCGAGGACATCGGGTTAGAATCATTGAAGGCCGCGATTAAGCAGCCTTTGTCAAAACTGAACGTTGCAGTGCAGTATGGCTGTAAATTATATAAAAGTCCAGATAGCAAATTCATTTCGTATTTTGATAGTATCATTGAATCCCTCGGCGTAAACGCTATCGACTATGGCGCTGAAAAAATCTGTTGCGGTTTCCCTTTGTCATTATATTCCCTTGATGAGGCGATGGAGGAACGAGCCAAGTTCAAGCTAGACAAGATGCAAGCGGCGAAAGTGGATTGCATGGTTACTGCTTGTCCCGGTTGCTTTGACGTCTTAGAGAAAGCCCAATTGTTGTTGAAACGACAGGGGCTTCAATATGAGATTCCGATGCTGAGTCTAACAGAATTAATCGCCTTAAGTTTCGGTTTCAAACCCCACGAAATTGGGGTTGATAAGCATCGGGTGAAAACAAAAACCCTAATTTCGAAACTAGGGTTGGGGGGAAACTAAATGGGAAGAATGGACGAAATCAGAGAAAAATTGGAAGCGTTGTTAAAGGACGATTACTTGGACGAAAAGTCGGATCGATTCTCTCGATTTTATGTGCGGTCGAAACCCACCCATATTAGACCTATCACTCAGCTACTTGTCGAGGAGTTGGAGGGGCGACTGGTGGCAATATCTGCTAATGATGAAGGGATTCAGGGCTTTGATCTTGTGTATCATTTTGATTTTTCTCATCAAGAAAAGGGATTACACGTCGCTTTGAAGATTCGACTCCCTCGGAAAAAACCGAAAATTGATTCCATAACAGAAATTGCCTGGTCAGCAAATTGGGCAGAACGGGAACTGATGGACTTGATGGGAATCGTATTCGAAGGTCACCCCGATCCCCGGAAATTATTCCTCCCCTATGCTTGGCCTTCAGAGGAAGTGGGTTAGTTGACAAGAAAGAAAAAAACAGAGAAGAAAACCATTCCAATGCAAATTGATGAGGTCACAGCGCCGGAATACGTTATACCGTTGGGACCCTTTCACCCAGCTCTCCTTGAGGGAGAATACTTCAAATTAAAAGTTGAAGGGGAAAAAGTTCTAGAAGTGGATTTGAAACTAGGTTACAACTATCGGGGCATTATGAAACTGGCTGAATCCCGAAGCTATCACCAGAATATGTACCTCTTCGAACGTGTATGTGGAATCTGTAGCGCAGCCCATACGACTGCTTACTCGACAACCGTTGAAATGCTCGGTGGAATTGAACTCCCTGATAGAGCCCGCTACATTCGAACCCTCATAGCCGAATTGGAACGAATCCATAGCCACCTGTTATGGGCAGGTGTTGGTATGGAACTGATTGGTTTCAAAACGTTGTTCATGCTAATTTGGCGAGATCGAGAACATGTTCTCGACGTACTCGAGACCATTTCAGGGAATCGCCAGCATTATGCGATGAACACCATTGGTGGAGTTCGCAAAGATATTGAGAAGGAAGCAATCCCCAAAATTGAAGAAAAGCTCAAAGTGTTGCATAAGGCCACGGAAACTGTGACAAAGGCGGTGCTAGAGGATGGAGGGATACGAGCACGAACCAAAGGTATTGGAACACTTGACAAAGAAATCGCCAAACAGATTTGTGTGGTTGGCCCGGTTGCTCGCGCAGCTGGAATGAAAATCGATGTCCGAAAGGATGATCCCTATGCCGCCTATGATGAGATTCCCTTCGATGTCATAACTGCAAATGACGGAGATATATTTTCCATGGCACTAGTTCGGCTAGGGGAACTTGTGGAATCAGTAAAAATCAGCCAATATTGCTTAGATAAACTCAAAACGACCGGAGGACCAATTCAAGCAGAAGTGAAAGAATTTCCTCCAGGCGAAGCAATTGGTCGAGTCGAGGCACCCCGGGGTGAACTGATGTACTACCTTGTCTCGAATGGAACTAATAACCCGGAAAGAGCTCGTGTTCGAACACCCTCATATTTGAACGATTACGCACTGCTCTTCATGCTTCCTGGCGAATCGTTGGCAGATGTACCCATTACTGTAGCTTCAGTCGATCCTTGCATGGCATGTACTGATCGCATGTGTACAGTCGTTGATCAAGATACAAGGGCTCAAAAAACAGGTTCTATCCGAGAGCTATTCAAGAATCCAAGATGAAGTAACAATGATAGATCCAGCAATCATCGTCATCGTTCTATACATTGCTGCTGCCTTCAGTCTTCTGGGCAATAAAATTCGACGAGTAAATGATGTTGTAGCACTTCTTGCAACAGGCTTTGCTCTTTTGGCAGTTGTTCTGAATTTCTTTTACCTACCACTTTGGATCAGCATCCCGGGTGTATTCGGATTTGCCTTCACAATCAATGGGTATACGAATTTAATCGCACTAATTGCTACATTCATCGGTGTTCTCGTCGTTGTATACTCCGTCAAATATGTGGAGCAGCGAGGGAGTTCCCATTGTCTTTTCGTGTTATTGACTATTGGTAGTCTTTTAGGCATGGCGTATAGTTGGAACCTTTTCTGGGTATTCCTGTTTGCTGAAGTTGCTACTATAACCTCGACCTTCCTCATTGCGCATCACATGAAATCCACTTCGTTTGAAGGAGGATTGAAGTATCTTAGTATCCAAATCTTTGCCTCACTCTTTGTGGTCGTAGGTTTGGGATTGATTTACCAAGAGACCCTTGCTGCAGGCTATTCGGGGATTGGCGCCTTTGGCATTGATTTTCTGCTTTCTTCCGGACTGTTAGTGGGGTTCATCGGGAAATTTTCACTTTTTCTGATTTTTCTGGGGTTTCTTGTTAAAGTGCCCTCATTCCCCATTCATACATGGCTTCCTGATGCCTCTACCGTTGCCCCCGCTTCCATTAGCACCTTGTTACATGCAATGATGATCAAAGTTGCAGGGATGCCTGCATTTCTTATTCTCCTGCTTTTCCATTCTCTTTTTGTCAGTATTAACTTCTGGTTGGTTATTTGCAGTCTTGGTATTCTGACGATGCTTGTCTGTGTAATCATTGCTTTCGCTCAAAATGATTTGAAGCGACTCCTTGCCTTTGATAGTGTCAGCCAGATGGGTTACGTGATCCTCGGGATGGGAATTGGTGGACTTGCTATCAGCTTCTATGACATTACCACAGACCCGGTTTGGCTGGTTGTAGCTGCAGGTGGAATCACAGCGGGACTCTTTCATCTTCTGAATCATAGTCTTTTCAAATCAGTTCTGTTCTTCAGCGCAGGCGCAATAGAACATGAAACAGGAACCCGTGATATCAACAAGCTAGGCGGATTGCTCCAAGCCATGCCGAGGACTGGATATGTGATGCTAATTGGTTCTCTGGCCATTGCTGGGGTTCCGCTCCTGAACGGATTCATTAGCAAATGGATGGTGTATAACGCGTGCATTTCAGCAGGACAGCCTGTCTTTGCATTAATCGCCATTTTTACTTCTGCACTTACTTTTGCAGTATTTCTCCGAATGTTGTGCTCAGTCTTCCTTGGAAATGCCCCTGGGACCTATCAAGGAGTTCACGCCGCACCAAGAAGTATGTTCGGCCCTTCATTGCTTTTAGCTGGAGGATGTATTCTCTTTGGAGTCATTCCCCAAATTGCCATCTTGTTTCTGATTTTTCCTGCAACCACAGTTCTCCTCCCCGTGGCAATTACACCTCCAGCTAATCCACTGTTTTGGGTTTCATTGGATCTGTTCTTACTTGGAACCTTACTCATCATCGGGTTAATCATCGGCTATCTCCTCTACAGATTCAAGTGGGGAGTCACCCCCACCGATGCAGAAGATAAGACAATGCCTTTCACAGGTGGCACACTCAAAGAGCCCTATCTAAAAGTCGAAGAAGCTAGGCCCGCTTCTACTGTGTTTTCTTACCCATTCCGATCCTTGCTGAATGGTGTGCGAAAATCGCATACAGGACTTGTTAACATGTATATCCTGTGGTTCGTCCTGTTTGCCTTACTAATGCTTTCCTTGCTCATCGTGGGGTGGATATAATGGCTACATTCTTTGATTATCTTCTCATCATCGGCTTGTACTTCGTAGCCATTGGCCTTGCCTTTTTCTTCAGCTGGGGAGCCGGATGGGTATTTCGGAAATTATCCGCCCGGTTACAGGCCAGAAGAGGGCCACCTTCGTATCAGCCGATTGCGGACATCATCAAACTCTTTGGAAAGGAACGGTTTATTCCAAGATTCGCAAACAAATTCCTTTACATCCTTTCTCCCTTGCTGGCGTTAAGTGCGATTCTCATTTTGAGTTTCATGATTCCACCAGGTACTCCCCTTTGGCCAGGTCCTCTTGCCTTTGATCTCATTGTCATCTTGTACTTTTCAGTTATGTTCTCTCTTGCTTTTGTCATCGCAGGGTGGGCCTCAGGTTCCCCTTGGGGGAAAATTGGAGCGAGTCGAGAAGTTGCCATGATTCTCAGTGTAGAGCTTCCTCTCGCCATTGCCTTACTCATTCCATCGTTAGCCTTAGCTCGTGTGGGTTCTGGTTTTTCGTTATCCATCACTGATGTCATTACAGCTCAGGAAGGCATTTTCATCTGGTTTCTCCCCAATTGGTTTCTATTTCATTATCCTCTTGCAGCTGTAGCTCTTTTCTTGGCGTTACTTACAAAATCATGGATGCGCCCATTTGGAGATATTCCAGAAGCAGAACAAGAAATCTTTGCAGGACCGTTAACAGAGTATGGAGGGCCACTCCTTGGAATCTTTGAATTAGCTCGCCTCTTTCGATTTTACGTCTTCACTGCCCTCTTCGTGGACCTTTACCTGGGTGGAGGTGATGGCTTCATATTTCCAATTAATCTGCTTGTCTTTCTGGTAAAGTGCCTAGTCATTGTCATTATCATGACTATCATTCATGTCGCAAGTGCAAGATACCGGATAAGTCATGTATTCAAGTGGTTTTTGACAGTGTGTTTAGCATTTGCTGTCTTTTCCTTAATTCGCGTATTGGTGGGTTTCTGAAATGGTGAAAATAACAGCAATCAAAGAAGCATTGAAAGCCTTATTCAAACCAGCCACCACCAAATATCCACACGGTCCCCCCAGCCATGTCCCTGAAGGACTCCGTGGGCTCCCGCAATTTA
This sequence comes from Candidatus Hermodarchaeota archaeon, assembly GCA_016840185.1. Next base: position 6,392 of record JAEOSV010000047.1, read on the forward strand.
AGGACGATAAATGCATTGGGTGTGGGGCATGTGCTGAATGCTGTTCAGCAAATGCAATCTCAATAACGGACAAAGGTGATACTCGAATAGTGAGTATCTTTTACCCAAGATGCATCTTTTGCGGTCGCTGTGAGGACATTTGTCCAGAAGATGGAATTGCCCTTTCTGAGGAGTTCGAACTAGCTACTAGCGACATGAAGGAAGCAGAAGTCTCGATTAAGTTCACTTTAGTGAAATGTCAAGAATGTGGTTCAGCCATCTCAACAAAGGAACATCTAGCAAAAATCAAAGAGCGAATCATGAAAAACATCGATCAAGCAATTGCTGACGACGTGGCTGAAGACCTTGCCAAATACGAAAATCTTTGTGTAGAATGCAGAAGAAAACTCAGTTACCAGCTGAATACGCATACTCAGAAATATTATGCTAGGGGGTGGGAGAAATGAATCCGATTATTGGACTGCTCATACTCATTCTTGCAGTTGTCATCATTGAGGTTGACGATTTCCGATTTGTAACAATTCTTCTTGGAGTTCTTGGTGGGGCAATAACACTTGGTGCGATTCTTGAAGGAGCTTTTGTCGAAGTACTTCCACTCGCTATTTATTCAATCGTATTCCTTCCTATGGCACTTTTCATTACCACTGTTCGCACCAAACGAACTGAAGAGCCTCCATTAATTCATGGGGTTCCATCCATTGGTCTAGTATTGATATTAGTGATAATTGCCTATGTCATCTCCCTTTACCTTCTTGGGGTATCCGGGATTGAATGGCCATTAGTTGTAGTCGGAATCTTTGGACTCATCGTGAAAACGGATTTACGGAAGAGTGTAGCCAGTTTATCGATCTTGGTATATTCAGTCCATTTGTTCGTACCGGGAGTTGATTTCATCATCGAGGGAATGTTGATGCTCACTACAGGAATTCTCATTCTTGCTTTGCTAGTACTTAGTCACCGATTCTTTATCCTGAAGGGTTCCATGTCAACGAGGGATCTAAAGGATTTGAGGTTTTGAGGTGAAAAATAATGGGGTTAATGAGTTGGGCTCGTGGCAAATCCCCCTGGATTGCAGTGCTTCATGCAGGGGGGTGTAACAATTGTGATATCGAGGTGTTGGATGTTTTGACGCCCCGATTTGATGTTGAAAGATTGGGTGTCTTATGGAAACAGAATCCTCGCCATGCGGATATACTCATCACGAACGGCTGTGTATCTAAACATTCTAAGGTCTTCATCAAACGGATTTATGATCAGATGCTCGCCCCGAAGAAAGTTATTGCTTTGGGATCCTGTGCGTGTACTGGGGGCATCTATGTTGAAGGAGAGGGGAGAAACGTTGAAGAAACCCATACGATTATTGGCGGGGTTGACAAAGCTATCCCTGTTGATGTGTATGTTCCGGGTTGCCCGCCTAAGCCAGAAGCGATAATCCAAGGAGTAGCCATAGCTATTGAGAAGCTTAAAGAAGGCGATTGATGAACTGAATTCACTCTACTTCTTTTGTTTTCGTTCTTGTAATCGTTCATAACGCAATGCCAAGATTTGAGCTGCAAGTGTTAAGGGTTCACGAATGGGGGCAACAGGTGGTGCATAGCAGGTTTCTAGGTCAGCAACTTCTCGGATCGTCATTCTTACTGATAGAGCAGCGCTGAGAATGTTTGTCCTCTGATGGGCACATGGACCAATGACTTGTCCGCCAAGTAATCGTCCTGTTTCTTTATGTGCTAGAAGTTTGACTGTGACCTCTCCTTCACTGGGGAAATACTCAGCGGTTCGGCTTCCCTTGAATTTCCCAGCAAGAATTGGGAGATCTGTTTTTTCAGCTGCCACCCGAGTAGGTCCAACTCCAGCAATCTCAAGACCGAAAAGATGAGTTGTCCGTGCTAATACTACGCCTCCTAATTCAGCTTTTCCTCCTGCAGCATTGATCCCAGCGACTTCACCTTGACGTAGTGCGATACTACCAAGCCCTGAAACGATACTCTGTCCTGTCACCAAATCATCATGTTCGGCACAGTCACCTGCAGCGTATACATTGGGATGATTTGTTTTCATGTATTTATCCACTCGAATCCCACCACGCTCGCCAAGGGTTATACCTGCGTCCTGGGCTAGAGTGGTGTTTGCCTGGACACCGGTTGCGACTACTACAATATCGGCAGGGATTTTTTCTTCAGTATTGGTTTCGCGATCTGCAACAAGAACGTGGGTTTTTGTGACCTTCTTTGCCGCTGTTCCGAGTTTAACAAAAAGTCCATCGGCTTCCATTTTCTCTTGGACGATGGTTCCCATCTCATTATCAATCATCGCAGGTAAAACCTGGGGAAGAAATTCAATCACGGTGATTTTCAAGCCTAGAGTGTGTAGGGCTTCGGCGGTTTCGAGTCCAACGAGTCCTGCACCAATTATGGCAGCAGTTTTCCCTTTCTTCGCTACAGCTTGGAGTCGTTTTGCATCCTCGAAGGTATGCAGGCGATGCACATGAGAAGCATCTAAGCCTTCGATTGGAGGTGTGCTGGGTCGAGCCCCTGTTGCAAAGACCAATGCATCATAAGTGAGAGAGTCAGTACTTCCACCATTGGTTTTGATGGTTACAGTGTTTGTTTTCAAGTCGACTTTGGTGGCTTCTGTATTGAGACGTAAATCAGCACGCACCAAGTTTCCCGTATAGAAAGATTCTGGGTGGATGATGACGTCTTTCATGTTGGGAATAACACGGTTGACGGTATAGGGGAGTCCACATCGACTATATTCTGGCAAAGATTCATCTTGAAGGATTGTGATAGTTGCATCTCGGCTTGTCTTACGGGCCATTAAAGTCGTAGCGGCACCAGCAGTACCACAACCAATTACAACGATATGTCGAGTCATCGGCTTTCATTTCCGGAGAGTTGTATAACCTACCCATTAGTACATCCTTAGCCAAAAAGATTATACTTTACCCCTTCGTTGGTTCTTTCTAGCAGCGAGATTATCATCCGTTCAGCGGGTAGGGTGGTAACGTGGCAATTACAAAGGTTGCGGCATTCATTCAGGGTCCCTCTGAAGCCATGAAAGATGGTTTCTCCTCGACGCCAGAAGCCGATTTAGCCACTGCTTTACTCTTTCTTCGAAAGCAGATTCGAGAACCAGTTCCCTATCTCTTCTTCTCTCAAGTCTATATTCCCTTCAATATGGTACACGCGTTGCCGGGTCGCAGTTTGATAATTAGTGGTGTCGGTGAACCCACCATTTCCGTTCGCCATTCATCAATCCCTTCATTGGTTCAGATGCGTGCAGAGCTCCGAAACGTTGAACGAATAGAACTCGTCCCGAAATTACTAGGAGAATTCATTCAATCATACGAGAAGCCTGCCTCCGAATTGATTGTCATTCGAAATGCCATGTTACCAACAATGATTGATCCGCTGCGCGTATTGGTCGATTCCGGGATTCCTCCTCCTGGTGATGAAGTCACATTACCTTCGCGATTATCCACGAAAGAAATTCATGATGTGGGAATTTTATTTCGAAATGAACGAGCTCGCCTTGATGGCAATCTTTCGCAATTAAGTCAAGCTGAGAGCCTGGTTGACGAGTTTGTGGAAGAAAATATTCGACTATTAGATGCTCGACGGGATCGAATGTCCCATGGAGCTTCTCTTCGATGGGAAGCTCGACCGGTTGAGAGTGAACCACAGCCCTCGTTCTTTGCCGATGAACCGACGGCTGAACTGGACCAAGAAAAGGAACGTATTTCGAAAGAACTGGCAGACGTTGTTAGTCATTTGGCCAATACACTTGGGCTTTCCACTGAACAATGTCGAAGACTGGTCAGTGCAATTAAAGCAAAACCCACTGAAGTTGAGTGGCACATTGCGAACGTGAAAACGCGTCTGGTCGAGTTAGAAAACACCGCGAACGTTTTTCAGTTATCCATTCAACAAGCACTAACAGAATTGGATGAAAAAACCGAAGAGTTACGTGATGCCCGAACTCGGTTTGAATGGAGTCGTGAACAATCTCGTCTAGAACCATCACGTGAGTCGATTCCACCACCCTTCCCAAGCGGCACGTTGACCTATTCTGAGTCAACGCCCCCTGATGTTGAAAGTGGTGCTCAGTTATCTGAACTGAATATGATTCGTGAAGCCATCATAAAATTACATGCATCCTTGAAAGATACAATTCAGAACCTGAAAAACAAAGTTGAACAAGAACATCGTCGTTTTGAAGCTATTAGCGCTCCAGCCGACACATTACAAGGATACCTACCCCTTATGCAGGTCGTCGTTCCTGTTTTCGTTGTGAAAATCAATCAAAACGAAGGACAGTATGGTGTCATTCCTCCATTAGTGATTCAAGGAGGAACAGCAGCAAACCACCAAGTAAACTTTTTTGATGACATCTTTGGTGAACAACTAATTCAGTTGATGCGAACCGAAATTCGATCAAATCCTCACTTTCGACAGCAGCTCGATGCAACTGCAGAGCGGTCAAACTGGATCCGGCGACCATTCAGTGCAGAACATGTCCAGCGAGGAACCCGTCAACTAGCTAACTACGGGTTAGTGACATATGAAACGAGAGAGCAAATTGCCACGTTTTGGTCCGACATTTTATCGATGTAGGTGGCTTATCCCTTCGTCCAGCTGTCAAGACTTTGCTGACGTTGACCCTCTTTGGCTTTCTGAAGCCGGTCAACCACATTGGTTACACGGGTTTCTGAAAATCCCCGTTCCTGACACAGGAACGTAATTAGCCCTTCTCTGTCAATGGGCTGCGTAGTGAGGTCGTATTCATCTGTGATTGGATGATCCAAGAAAAGGCGACGGATTTTATGATAGTTCGGGGGGAGCTGTTCAAGAATCTTACTAGGCAGATTCTCTAGACTGTTATTTTCCTTGATGAGTTTTAACGCGGTTTTCGGACCCACTTGAGGAACGCCTTTGTTGAAGTCAGTTCCAATTAGGAGTGCCATGTCAACAAGTTGTTCGCGGTTAATGCCGTTGTCTGAAAAGACTTTGTGCAGATCAATGAGTTCGGGTTGTAGTGGCACACTGGTTCCCTTACTCGGTAAGCGTTTACGACCGGTAAGTGTCAAATAGCGTAACAACCGGGGTGACCCGAAGAGTAGAGTGTCAAAATCACGGCTCGCTGTGGCCCAGGCATCACCCCGTTGCACCATGTAAGCTGCTTGAGCTTCTCCTTCCCCTGGAGCCTGTATGTATGGAATTCCCAGATAAGTAAGTACTTGTTGGGCCTCCTCTGCCATTGGGCGCGTAAGGCGCCCGGTTCCGACGGCCTTCGACCACGCTGTTTTCATATCACCCTTGGCTACTGCTTCTTCGTATTCCCGTTCGGCTCTTTTTCGTTGTTCACGACGTTTAGCGATTTCATCTGATTTGAGATCCGGGGGTTTCCCATCAAAGACAAAAATGAGTTTCAAATCGAAATCGGTGATTAACCGAGTTGTGCGATAGAGAAGACCAACGAGATGGGAGGTGGTTCGTCCTTTTCGATCCTTGAGTGGAATACCGTCTGGGGTTCTGATTAGGGCTAGGAATTGGTGTAATTGATTGGCAGCATCAACCGCAAATGATCGTCCACGCAATTCCTCTAGTGTAAGTGCTTGAGGTGTAATTAGGGGCGCCAGTTTAACACCCAATAGCGTTAACCTCCCAAGTCAATTTGATACCGTTGTCTGCCTCTCTGCTCGAACCATAGACCATAAAGGTTCCGCCAGCTCCATGAAAATACGGTTTTAATTCTCTTGACTACCAGGTTTCAATATGGTCTTAAAATCACTCGGGTTGTAAAAAAAAAGAAAAAAGGGGACGACCTGCAAGCCAAAGCTTGGGTCGACTTAAGCTTAGTTTGAGGGCGCAATTATACCGCCGATTAGGACAAGGAGTCCTGCAATGAACCCACCAAAGATGAGTCCAAGAATACCAGTGACAATAAGACCAGTCTTATGTGCACTAGGATCATGACGCCAGCGGAACCAGAGAATGAAGAAGATGATTCCAAAGATACTAATCAGGAGATAGAACGCGATGGAAATGAAAAAGACCATCATGATTAGTGGGTCCCAAATGGGTAAGAACAAGAGGAATGTGAATGCAATCATTGCGAGACCAATTATCCAGAAGATTAACTGAAGCCAGGCGCCAATAGTTACGAGGGTACGTGCTGTTCCTTCATCTGCCATAACTCATATGCCTCCTAAAGTTTGTATTGATGGAACTCCGATGAGGAGTCAAGTCGCCTCTCATAGAACCGACTTAAAGGCTTTTGGCTGAAATGGCGTTGAATAATCGACATATCACGCATATTTGTCAAGTGTTAGATTATTGCCGAGTTTTCTGCAAACAACTACCCGGCTGAGCGTCTAATCTTTGCTTCGCTCGTTGTTGAAAAAAAAGAAAAAGGGGACGACCTGCAAGCCAAAGCTTGGGTCGTTTTATGCGGCTTCGCCAGGAGCAATAATTCCTGCGATGAGCACAAGTAGGCCGGAAATCCAGCCAAAGGCTAAGAAGAGCCCGAGGATACCAGTGACAATAAGACCAGTCTTATGTGCACTAGGATCGCTTTTCCATTGGAACCAAAGGATGAAGAATATAATTCCAAAGATGGAAAACACTACGTAGATTCCAGCTACGATCAGGAAGATCAGGGGATCGGGAAAGAGGATGAACATGAATCCAATGAAACCCAGACCAACAATGAAGAAGATTAGCTGGAGCCAGGCTGCAATCGTGGTAAGTGTTCGGGCTGTTCCTTCATCTGCCATAACTCATATGCCTCCTAAAGTTTGTATTGATGGAACTCCGATGAGGAGTCAAGTCGCCTCTCATAGAACCGACTTAAAGGCTTTTGGCTAGCATTTGGCAGAAAAGTCGTCACTTTACTCACTATTAACAGATTCTCTGCAAATGACTAATTCCTTCACGTGAAATTAAATTTACTCCTCTTAAGCTGTTCACATTGAGAAGCCGCGTTCTTCAAACTGATTGATGAAATCTAGCAGCGTTGGTGGATTCTCGCGACGAGAAGCGGTTTCTTGAAGAACCCGAATCATCTGAGCGTGCGTTTCAGTTTTGAATTGTTCTAAGTTCTTAATTTGTCGTAGTTGAGCATAATAGTCGAGGACTGTGGTGCATAGTATGAGTTTGGGTTTTGTGAAAAGCGGTGTTGTATCAAGGATGGAAGCACAAAGAATCGCAAGATCTTTGATGTAAGGTCCAACGTGGCTTTCTTCAAAGTCAACTCCCACCAGATGACTGTGTTGGACAAGGAAGTTTCGGATGCGGGTATCACCTTTGGCTAGAACCTGATCTTCTCCTCGGGAGAAGGCGTTGTGATATTGGGCTAGCCATGTGCTCATCATTTGTCCCAACATTATGTCTGGGTTGAGTGTTATGAGGTCACAAAGGTTTGGCCCATCGATGTATTCTAAAAATAAAACATCGGTTGTTGAGCCGATGATGGTGGGAACATGCAGATTGTGTTGATAGGCTTCTTGAAGAATGGATGTCTCGTGGGCAATCCCCGCTTGGTGGTAAAATTTTGCCACGAGAGAAGAAGGCTGGGATTGTGAGTGAAGGGCGCCTGTAATTTTGTATACTTCGTTTCTTCGACTCGGTAGCCTTTCGTATGAATGGATGGTGTATTCTTCACCGAGGACAGCTTTGAGTGAGTTGACGACCATTCGTGAGAGTTTGGTTGTTGCCATCCTGATTTCACCACCGAGTTGAGTCGTTTTACAATTGGAAAGGTTGGTACTTTTAACAACTGGATTTTATGTTGTAGTTGATATTTGAAGTATTGGATAGGGCGAACGGTAACGCGAATGAGGTCAACATAAAAACTGTGAATGACTCTTATGAGTGTTAGAGCTGAATATTATGACGCACGCGAAAGAAGAATTACTTACAGCTTTGGAACCGAAGGCGAAAATATGGTTTGAATTGGATGGGGAATTAATCCTTGGACGGGGAGGCGCGTTACTTTTGCGAGGTATTGCGGAGAAAGGATCAATTAGTCAGGCGGTTAAAACACTTCCACAGGATGCATTGGGGGAGATGGAATCGCCTTCGTACCGATTCGCGTGGGGTTACTTACAGAAGGTTGAGGAACGGATTGGGGCGCCAATTGTTGAGAAACGGCGGGGACACAGTAATGGGAAGGGGGGGACGGCGTTGACGAAGTTAGGGATTCAATTATTGGAGTTGTATGAGAGTTACGAGCAGAAGCTCTCCCAAATCCTTGATTAGTAATGCTGTATAGGAAGTGTTGTTGGATAGAGCTTCGATAACAATTAAATGGAGACCTTCCCATAATTCAGTTGGATTTCCTTTAGGCGATACGGAGGTTGAGAAGTGAGTAGAATTCCTGATGAAGAGAAACGCTTTGATGCTGTCTATAAGCTAGTGACGCTTGGCGAAGCGGCTGTTGGTAAAACAAGTCTTGTGAATAAATACGTGACCGGTAAATTCGACCGTGATTATCACCGTACTCTCGGAATTGACATCAGTACGTATGATGCAAAAATTGATCCTCAACTATTCAAGTTACTCATTTGGGACCTTGCCGGGCAAGATATTTTTCGAGACTTACGAACACGATATTGCCAGGGTGCTTCTGGAGGTGTGTTAGTCTTCGATTTAACACGTCCCCAAACCTTGGAAACCATCCCCAAATGGGTTGAAGCCTTCCGTGAAGCAGTTGGACCGGAACCACTTCTGATTATGCTTGGCAACAAGGCAGACTTGGATAGTAAACGCAAGATTACTCGTGCTCAAGGCGAGAGTATTGCAAAGCAATTGGGTCTGTTTCAATATGAAGAGACATCAGCGAAAACAGGAGACCAAGTTACAACCGCGTTCAATACTCTAGCCAAAATGATTTACGAATCTCATGCTAAGCGTCGTGATTGATTCTGAGTATATGTAGAAGACAGTATCATATTGAATGATTGCATTTTGCGAGGGAATCAGAAAACCGTTTCGTGAAGTGGATAGAACCCAAAGTTTTTGACTGGGCATTTTAGAGAAATTATGGACATTGTGAACTGCTTTCTGAAATCCTAGGTCAGCCAGTTCACTAAATCTGGAGTAGATGGACTACAGAGGTCATATCTGATGAGTAATGCCACAAGCCAGAACCCACGAATGTTTCCTGTTTTCCTTTTGTTGTCAATTCTTGCTCTCTCCATGATAGCGCCATTTGCTATGAGCATATCTTCTGGCCTATCTAATCCCACTCAAACTTCAGCCTTGTCAATGCCCATGTCTTCGCGTGTCGGGCTTGATGGCCCACCTCCCCCGGATCAACCCTATTCGTCGCGGCAAGTGATTGGCCCACGAAATCTAATTGTAATTTTAGTTGAGTTTCCAGACAAGTCACATACTTTTTCCTCTTCTCAAGTTCGCACAAATGCGATTTCAGCGCTTGATGACTATGTTGATGAGGTGTCCTATGGTCTTGTGTCCGTTTCTGGTGATGCTACAGCATGGCTTAGCCTTTCTAACAATCGAGCCTATTATGTAGATGGTACCTCATTTCCGAGCGACCCGAAATTCGAATTAGTTTCTGAAGCCATTTCACTCGCTGACCCAGTGGTTGATTTTTCCACCTATGATGGTGTGACTATCATTCATGCTGGTCAAGGGCAAGAGTTGAGTCATGATTGGCAGGACTACTGGTCAAGTGAATGGTGGAATTTCAACATCGTGACAGATGATGGTGTTTCTATCCGACGGGCATCGGTCAGCCCAGAGGAAAGCCTTCCAGGAGATCCCTCCTACATTGGAGTACTTGCCCACGAATTTGGTCATGACCTTGGGTTACCTGATTTGTATGATGTGACCTCTCCACCCAATATAGAATATGTTGGACATTGGGGACTCATGGCTAAAGGATCCTGGAATGGACCCTCAACTCTGGGTGATCAACCATCCCACATGATGGGTTGGTGCAAATCTGAGCTTGGCTGGGTGAATTCGAGTAACACCGTTGAGGTTCTAACAGATCTTACCACAGTCATTGATCCGCTCGAACTATCTACATCAGGCGTTCATTTGGTTCGAATTAATGTTACATCAGAGCAATATTTCCTGATTGAAGTTCGACGTAAAATTGGTTACGATACCTCTTTGCCTTATCTCGGACCTGGGGGTGAAGGAGTTGTCGTTACCTATATTGATGAATCACTTGAATCTGGACATGGAATTGTTCAGGTTGTTGACTCTCACCCAGGAACCCTGACAGTTGACGATGGAGCCTTCGATATTGGTTTAGGAGAAGTGGATTCTTATGTCTCTTCTGTCGGGCAGTTTTCTATGGTAATTGAGAATATTGTGGGGTCATCATATAATGTCTCAGTTATTCGAGCATTCATGGAATTTCTCAATCCCCCACCCGGTGGCGCTGTTCTTTCACCGAATGTTACGGTGGAATGGACTGGAAATGCCGCTGGACCCGGAATCGATCACTATGAATTATTCATCGATGGTGTTTTGGAATATACTGGATTAGGAACAAGCTATGACATCACAGGACTTACCTCGGGCCTTCACAACGCCACTCTAATCATGGAACTTGCCGGAACCGGACGTCGCTTGACGATTCATTCGAATTTTATAGTGGATTTAGAAGACCCAATTATACTCAGTGTGAGCCATTATCCAGAAGTACCTGGGTTTGGGGATTTAGTTATTGTAACCCTTCATGCCACTGATGACACATGGATTGTAAATGCAACCATATTTTATCAACGTCAAGGGGACACCAGATGGTATCATGTTGATATGACCTATATGAACGGCACCGAATGGATGGGTGCGATGGGCACATTTCTGCCAGGCGTGATCATCCTTTACTATGTGTCTGTAACAGATGCAGGAGGACGTCCGGGTTTGGATGATAATGGAGGATTGTATTATTCTCTATCCTTTACAGGGCTAGGATTGATTATTTGGGTCATTATTGCGGCTGCAATCATTTTAGTTATTGTACTTGTTGTTTGCATGCGAATTCAACGTCGCAGGAGTAGGGGCCAAGAATACGTTTGGGCTCCACAACCTGAAACACAACCTAGGTCACCTCCATCATACCCTCCGCCTGAGTCGATTCGCACTCCAACCGACAAACCAGTTCGCACTGGCTTTTGCCATCACTGCGGAGCACCACTAACTCCCAATGCCATCTTCTGTGGTCATTGTGGGCGAACCACCATCTAGTCTGAAGTCTAATCCTAAAACACATTTTCAAAAAGAGGGATTTGATAGAACCGAGTCATAACAAGGGAATAATCGAAGGTGCATACTTTTCAAGGTCGTTTTCGGTTTCAATCATCGGTGCAAGAAGACCCAGTTTTCCGGCTGTGGAGCTGACATCAGTTTCAATGTTTGTGAATTTAATAGCGGTGATTGCGTCACCTCCGCATTCATAGATGGCGAGGTTGCCATTTTGTTTCTGGCTTCGTTGCAGGAATTCGATGAATGGAGATCCGAATTCATCGAATCGGTTAATGTTGCAGGGACAGCCATTAACGATGAGTAGTTGGGCACCTTTCACGACGTCTACAAAGCTTTGTGCCGTTGCGGGTCCGATGCCTTGGACATCATCTCGGATTTTCGTTTTTGGTTCTAATGCTTGTGTGATGATGCGCTCTGGCGTGGAAAGGAGAAGGTCTGTGGCCAAATGGACTCGGTCGGGATCCAAATGGTTCTGGAATTTCTTCAGTTCCTTATCCCCAATATCTTTGAAAAATCGGTCATCGTTCACTCCGAAGCTAAGGGAGGGGTTCTGGCTTTTGAGGAAGACTAGACTGAGAAGTGATCCTGCGAGGAACTCGGTGTTGTCTCGGCGTTTGTACAGTGATAACACGTCAATGTAGTCTTTGATTTTGCCACCAAATAAGGCAATAACGACCCGTTTGCTCTTTGAAATCAATTCGTTTATTTTGGCATACTTGCGCATTTCGTCAACAAAATGTTGTGAGGGGAATACGGGAATGTTTTGTTTCTTGAGATAGGTGGGTAGTGCGAACATTGATGTGTCTTTTCCTTTCCCGCCACGGTGAGCTGAGGCGAAGGCATCTTGGACGTACCCAACCAAGTGTCCAGCATTTTGGATTTTCTGAATGAGTTGGACTGGTGGGATGTTGGATAGGTTTGAAGGAATCTTCAGCTCCCACGGTGCAAAGCGGATATTGTTGCTGAGCACATTTTTGCCTTGTGATAAGGAGCTGAATTGCGAAGGTCCCCAACAGGTTTCGTTGAAGACGAATTCCCAGTCAGGATAGAGGTCGGGATGCTCTTCTTTGAGAATCCGGTTCATGACCCGTGCATGCTCAAGGGTGGGATAGAAATCTGATTTGCCTTTTCGGGATTGGTGTGCGCCATCAGTAATTGCTGCAGCACCAGTGTTTCTGAGTTCAATGCTTGTGGTTAGTGCTTCTCGTATCCGGCGTTCATTCAAGATTCTTCCTGAACTGGGCATGACGGAGTTAATGTCGGTTCGTTTCAGGAGGATGGGACTTTTTTTCACAAAGTCGTAACCAGTTTTCCATGCTTCATCGAGTTGGGCGAGAAACCGATCCATGGAGCTTCACCCGTGTTTTTCTTTGCTAGGAACCCAGCAGGTATTGGGCTCGCTCTGAAAGTCCTTTAATGTTTTCCTCCGTTGGCGTGCTTTCTAGAGGTTTGG
>JAEOSV010000048.1 GCA_016840185.1 Candidatus Hermodarchaeota archaeon
GCAGCTGTTATCGATGCTAAAGGCATGGAAGGCCAGGTCATGCGCAAAGCCCTACCAGTCATCCTTCTGGTAACCATCGTCGTAGCCATTCTCGCATTCTTCTGGGGCTACTTCATTCCCTGACTAAGCCCAATCAGATAATCCTTAATCATATCGGACATTCCTTCATCATCGGATACCCAAGAGCATGCCAAGCGTTGAGTCCACCCAACACATTTGTGACATCTTTGAAACCTAGCCTTCGAAGAATACTTGCCCCAAGACTTCCACGACCACCCCAACCACATGTTGTGCATAGTGGTAAATCACGAGGAAGCTCATCAGCGCGATCATCAAGCTCCCCCAAGTAAATGTATTTTGAGCCCTCCACGTATCCGTCATCACACTCATGGGTTTCACGGACATCAATGAGTAGTAGTTCATTCTTTTCGAGCTTGGATTTCAGTTGAGAGGCTGTAATAGCACCAATTTGTTCTGTGGGTTTACCTTTGTTGCGCCAGGCATCGATACCAGGACACAGGTATCCGACGATGTTATCGTAACCAAGTCGCCAAAGAAAGGGTTTAGCCGTCTCGATGTCTTCAGGACGTTCTACAACGAGGAGAATTTCCTGGTCATGGGTTAACACCCACCCGGGATAGAAGCTCAGACCCCGAAGCCATATATTCAAAGAGCCAGGCAGATGCGAGACTGCGAAGGCATCGGGATTGCGTGTATCAATCACTATTGTATTGGATTTCTCCATGGTTTTAGCAAATTCGGGAACTGTCAAGGCCCGGGGAACTCGTGCATCACGAAGGAGCGGAGGTCCTTCTAGGTTGTAGACTTCCATTTTCCGAAAATACGGTGGACGGCGGAGTTGGATACTCATGACATGCTCAATAAATGCCTCTTTGTCAAGTTGGATAACATGATTGTGAACCCGTTCATAGCCAAGAGTGCTATAATTTCGATCACTTATTGTATGACCACAAATGGAACCGGCGCCATGACTTGGATAGATTAGAACTTCATCACCAAGTGGAAGGAGTTTCTCGTGCAAGCTGTGATATTGTTTCTCGGTCATTTCTTTCCAGATATCAAGACCAGGAAGATCCGTTCGCCCGATATCTCCAACGAATAGAGTATCGCCGGTGAACACCATGAAAGGTTTCTTGCCACTTTGAGTGTCAGTAACCGTATAACAGATGCTATCATTTGTATGCCCAGGTGTGTGAAGAGCTTGAATGCGGAACCGGCTCACATTAAAGGTATCGCCATCCTTAACCTTGTGCTCACCATACTTGAAAGGAGTAGCGCGGCTGTGGGCAATCTCTGCACTAGTTCGATTCTGCAGTTCCAAGGAGCCGATAACATAGTCTTCGTTCCGATGCGTTTCAAAGATGTAAATAATATCAGCACAGGCTTCATTTGCCAGTTCTAGGTACAATTTTACATCACGTCGGGGATCTACGACGAAAGCTTCGCCCTTATCTGCAAAGAAGTAACTACTATGCGCAATGCCAGGAGAATTGATGAGCTCAAATTTCACGTATCACACACTCCATATGACCAGACATCTTGTGCCTAAGGAGGGTTCTCTGTTTTGAATATATCGAGGCTGCGAGTCTATTCCTTAGATTCGCCATTGAGGATAACACGCAAGTTGATAACTCTTTTAAAGTCCAGACGCAAGGGGGTGCCGAGGGTCAATAAAAATGGAACGAACCAAAGTCCAAGGTGACCGACGCGATCACCAAGTTCTCCTCTACGCCCTAAGCACATGCGGTTGGTGTAAAATGACTAAAGCCTACCTTGTTGACAAAGAGATTCAATACGAATACATCGACGTTGACAAGCTTGACCATGCAGATAAGGAACTGGTCAACAAAGATATCAAAAGTCGGGGAGGTCGTATAGCCTTTCCCACAGTCATTGTTGATGACAAAATCATTATCACTGGATTCAAGAAAGACCAACTAAGTAAGGCGTTGGGTGTATGACCAACCTCGAAAACATAAAACGTCGCGTTGAAACCAATGCTAAATCCCATGGCTATTTTCTTTGCCCAGATCCCGATTTTTTACAAAACCTCCTCGAAGGATTGAAAGAAAACGAAGATAGGTATGGGTTTGGATCATGCCCGTGCAGACTCGCATCAGGGAATTTCGAATGGGACCGTGACATCATTTGCCCCTGTGATTATCGTGACGCAGATGTGGAAGAATTCGGACAATGCTTCTGTGCCCTTTACATCAACAAGGACGTCCATGAAGGAATAAAATCCATGGAACCGATTCCTGAACGTCGTCCCCAAGAAAAAATTGATCGAGCCATGGGCAAGGCTTCTAATCAGCTAGAACCAAATACAGTAAGCATTGAAGCGTCAGATACCAATCGGAAGCTCTTCTACTGTAAGGTCTGTGGGTACGTAACCTTCCGTGAAGAAGCGCCCCATAAATGCCCGATTTGCCAAGCTAAGCAGGAAATGTTTGGGGAAATCGTGCTGGGCACGAGTATCCAAGTTCGTTAAACCTAGTAAAGATATTTTCTAGCTTAGGCCTCGCCACTTTTCCACATATGTGAATAGTAATGGGACGACAAAAGCACCAAAGAATCCCACTAGTAGATAGCGGATGAAACGAGTTGAATAATCCAGAAGATGTAATGTGGGAAGAATTGAGAACGCTGCGGATAAGCCAAAGTAGATGAGGAAGGCAACAAGAATCCCCAAAACTGCTCGGATAATCTTTGTATTTCTTGAAATGTCGGTTTTGAAATTGACGTATCGCTTTTCCAGTATGAGACCAAGGCTAAATCCAGCTACGACACCCATCGAAACGGCAATATTCTCTGATGGGAAGAAGGGTAGTCCGACAGAGTACGTAGCGAAACAGATGAAGAAGAAGATGAATGCAATTATGGGTAATAACCAGTTTTGTAGGTACTCAGGCATCCGACTCCATCGAGGTGTAAGATAGGGAACCAGAAAATACGCCCATGTGATGAGGATTACACCCACGATGATACCGCCAATTACATCGCCCAGATAGTGCATTCCCAACCCCATTCGAGCAAGGGCGGTTATGGTGATGAAAAACACGCCCACAATGATGGCCCACCAGCGGCGCAAGCGAACCACTGTCCAGCCCCAGAAGGTGGTAGCCGTTTGGGTCGCATTGCTGGGAAACCCATAGGATTGATCTGCAGCATATTCGGGATTGTGACGGAGGGCTGCGGGGGGACGAGGCATTCTGAACGCATATTTCAGAAGGACACTGATGAAACTGGAAAACATCACCAGCATAATGGCAATTTTTCCTTCTCGTTTATTCAGACACCAAAAGGCGACCCCCAATAACATGACATAAACAAGTGGATCGCCAAGGTAGTTCAACACCTCCCAAACCACATACGGGAGAATTGATTGTAGAAAGATGATAACAGCCGGATCAAAGAACACCACAGATACGAACCTCCAACAATAAATCATCTTGTGGTATCCGAGGTTAAAAGATAGTATGAAAAAGAAGAGAAGCCTAACCCGCAAAGGCAGGTTAGCTTTTCAAAGACAGGCTAGAAGGTTTTGAACTTAGACCCAGGTGTCTGACAGACAGGACACGTATCAGGTGCATCACCTTCAACCGTATGACCACAAACAGGACAAACCTGGATATCACCAAAATCAGCGTCCTTGCCCGCATCCACAGCTTTCTTTGCCTTTTCGTATAAGCCGAGATGGTTCTTTTCGGCTTCCAAGGCCCAGCTGAAGCTGGTGTCAGCACCTTTTTCTCCTTGAGCTTGGGCGACAGCCCGATAAGCAGGATACATTTCTTGGATTTCGAAGGTTTCTCCGTCAATTCCAGCCTGAAGGGCTTCTGAGGTATTTTCGGTGCCGAAGATCGCACCACCGACGGTCTGGAAGTCACCCTTTGTTTTGATGTGCTTGAAATGTGTACTAGCGTGAACCTGTTCAGCATATGCAGCCGCATGGAAGAGACGGGCTACGTTGGGAAATCCTTCCTTCTTTGCCATATCCATGTAGATGATGTATCGCATGTGCGCCTGGCTTTCACCAGCATAAGCACTGCGAAGATTGGCTTCAGTCATATCTTTAACCATTGTAAATAATCCTCCAATGAGGGATGGCGAAAAGTGTCTGACTCGGTTTTAAGTAGCTATGGGTTTTACGAACCAAAATGAAATGGTGGGGTCACTGGGATTTGAACCCAGAATCTACAGGTTTCTACAGGCCGCTCCAGAACATCGTCATCCCGGTTATCCGGTCAGCGTGTCTGTCTGGTAGCATCTTCTGGAGCCTGTTGCCATACCTGGTTAGGCCATGACCCCTGTGACAGACTGGCGTATGGTCTCCGAGGTGGAATTTAAAGGTTTTTCGAAGAGCACTGAGCATACGATTTAAATACGAGCTTCCATGATTTCACCGTGGTAGTTAGAGATGATAGGCGATCATTTTTGGCTCAAAACATAAGCTGTTCTTTTCCTGTCACCTAGCTAGCTATGCCACCGAATCAGCTTTTAAGGTCAGCATGAGCACCTTGTGTACGAGTTATCCAAGCTTAGACAGGAAAAATCGAACCGTCGTTGAATTATCAAAAAATGGAGATGCACACAATGCCCGGTGACGAAGACTTTGTAGTGACCCCATGGGAAGTGAAAGGAGACGTCGACTATGCAAAACTCGTGAAACAGTTTGGCACCGAACTCATCGATGACAAACTCCTTGCCCGAATCAAGAAACATGCAGGTGAACTTCATTACCTATTGACACGAGGCATCTACTTTAGCCACCGTGACATGAGCTTCGTCTTCGACGAATACGAGAAAGGAAATCCCTTCTACTTGTATAACGGCCGCGGGCCTAGTGGACACACCCATATTGGGCATCTCACTCAGTTTATCTTCACTAAATGGATGCAAGACAAGTTCAAGTGCCCCTACTACTTCCAACTCACCGACGACGAGAAGTTCCTCTTCAAATTCGACTTAGAGCTAGACCAAGCACAATACTACGCTAAGGAGAATGCCCTCGACCTCATTGCTACAGGTTTTGACCCTAAGAACACTCACATCATCATCGACTCCCATCACGCCCGAACCATCTACCCACTCGCCATTCAAGTCGCAAAACGCATCACCTTCTCCACAGCCAAGGCTATTTTCGGCTTCACGAATTCCAACAACATCGGATCCATTTTCTTCACAAGTTTTCAAGCCGTTCCAGCATTTCTCCATTCGATTCGCGTCGGTCATAATGTCCCATGCGTCATTCCATTGGCTATAGATCAAGATGCTCACTTTCGAGCAGCAAGAGACGTGCTACCAAAACTCGGTTACCTGAAACCCGGAATTTTACACTCCATGTTTTTACGAGGATTACAACAAGGCGGTAAGATGTCGGCTTCCGATCCCGACTCAGCCCTCTTTACGGTTGACCCACCAGAGGTTATCAAGAAGAAGCTCCAAAATGCATTCACCGGCGGACGAGGAAACGCAGCCGAACAACGAAAACTTGGTGGACAACCCGAAATCTGCTCAATCTTCGATAATTACAAACTAGTGTTCATCCCACAACAAGATAAACTCGATGCACTCGAACAGCGTTGCAGAAGTGGTGACATGTTATGCGGAGAATGCAAAGGCATCTGTATCGACCTCGCCACAAAGTTCCTCGGGGAACATCAAAAGCGTCGAGAAAAAGCCAAAGATCACCTCCAAGAGTTTCTTCTTAGAGAAGATGAAATTAACATCAAATGATTTCACACTCACAAATTATCGTCAGTGAAAAGAAATTGTAGGGTAGATTCCAATTCTGGATTTCGTTTCCCCCTCCCGAATAGCCAAAAGTACCAAAATGTCTATTCCTGAACTAAAGAGTTCGAATCTGAACGTAACACTGCTTGTAAAAGCCCATTTCCGAATTGACCGGTTTCCAAGCCCATAAAATTCATGAAAATAAAAATAGGAATCATGGCTCTTTCAAAGCGTGCCAAAATCATTGCGAGCTCGATTTTCATCATCACGATAGTCGGCTTTGGTATTGCCTTCTTAGCCTCACCCTTGCTTTACCCCATACCTAGGAACGACAATGGAATATATTTACAGTTGTTAGACAATGCAGGTGTGATGATTGAGGCAGAGGGAATGCGAATCTATATTGACCCGATAAATCTCCCACCTAATTTTCAAGTCGCACCTGCTGATGCCATTTTGATAACGCACCCACACAGCGATCATTACCAAGCTGTCACAATCGATATGCTTCAAAAAGCAGGAACACTCAATGTATTCCCAGCCGATATGTCCACTGAGATAAGTCAACATAGTGGCATTGGCGTAGTTCCTGAAGATCAATTTCAAGTGGGACCAATTGATGTAACAGCTTTCTACATGTATCTACCAGGTTCTGTTTCCAGTCATCCGAGGGATGCTAATTGGACGAGTTTTATCATTGACATCAATGGGTTTACAATCTTTCACGCGGGTGATGCCTACGGCGTCGAGGAATATGAAGAACTTAATGGGTTAATAGACGTCGCCATGCTTCCCTATTATTCCATACTCGCTGGGGATGACATTGTTGAAGCAGTTCAAATCATTGAACCAGACTATCTGATTGTATATCATTTTAATTTGGGTATGAATGACTATTTTGTCGAAACACATGGATCTGAAATCACGGATTGTGAGCTCCTGAATCTCAATTATTTCGAGGCGTACACCTTTACCATTGTTTAGCTTTGCAAAAGATATGAGGATAGCCAAATTTGTCAATTCGAGTTTGGACACAAAGGAGTTTTATGATTCTTCTTGACCTGATTTCCATCTTCAAATTGCTTTAGATTTTTATTTTTTGAGGTGTAGCTTAATTGAGCAGCCCAAA
>JAEOSV010000049.1 GCA_016840185.1 Candidatus Hermodarchaeota archaeon
AACGGGAAAAAGGCTAAGGCTGCCTCGTTTTTCACTAGGCTTGTTGCGGCATGAAAAAGGAAGACATCGAAAGCGGTAAGTAATCCCGCAATTAGCCCAACACGTGGATCACCATCACTTAGTGTGTAGCCTGCATAGAACATGCCCACAGTCAACACGCTAGCGAAGAAGGCGGAGGTGAGTTTTACTCCAACGATGACATTTCCACCGAGTACAAGAGAGAAAAGAGCGGCTACAGCAAAGGAGAGGATTGGAGCATCATAGTATAGAATACCGTCAGTTAGCAATGAAGTGACATTAATCGTGTAATATGCGCCGTCAATTCCAACTTCAATTGGATAAGCTAGTGTTGCAATGAAACGAGTAATTAGGACAAATAGGAAAAGCACTAGGGAAATGAACACACTCAGCTTTGAGCTAGACCTCAGACCAAGCTCCTCTTCTGGCAACAATTGCCACCTAAATCAATTGAAGTATTCAACAATAGTAGTACGCTTTAGACTTATAACTCTCAGTACTTCGTTTTTGTGCCTTTCGCCGGAAGTGTGAACTTCCGGTTATTGAAGTTCCTTGAGTGCTTGGATATTCCTTTCGATGTCTTCAGTTAGCAGCTGGAATTGATCACTGAGCTCGGGAAGAAATTCAAGCTTTGTAGAAGCCATTATTAGGTAGTTTTTCATGTTCTCCTCATTTGTCAATAATAATGAAACGATTTCAGGAATTTCTGATTCAGTGGTGATGTGAATTGTTATCTCGAAGTCTTTTCGGTTGAATCCGTGAATCGGTTCAAGAATCATTTCTGTGACCAGTTCTCTTCGGAACCGTTGTAGGCGCTTTTTCCGTTTCTTATGATGTTTTTCCAGAGTTTCGATGACTTCGAGGAGTTTAGGGTCGTTGAACGTTTCCAGAACCTGAGAGTAATAGTTGTGGGATCGTGAATCTAATTCAATCGCAAAGGTGATTACTGCACTTGTTGTTCCTAGTTCCATAACGATTCCTCAGTGCAATACGCTAGAACCATCTTGTGATGACGACTTTGTTCTCGGTGAAAAAGTCTACGGCATCTTTCCCTTGCCCGTGCAAATCTCCGAAGAAAGAATCTTTCATACCAGAAAATGGAAACGAGGAGATCGGAGCTACAACGCCGATGTTGATACCAATGTTTCCAGCACGTACACGGTATTGGTACTCTCGGGCCCACTTGCCACTTGATGTAAATATCGAAGAGGCATTTCCATGGGGGTTTTGATGGATGATGTTGATTGCCTCATCCAAATCCTTGACATGAATAATTGACATAACGGGTCCAAAGATTTCTTCGTTGGCAATCGTCATTTCGGGGGTGACTTTGTCAAAGATTGATGGACCAATGAAGAATCCCTTCGGATAGTCAGGCACTGTTACTTTTCGTCCATCGAGAATGAGTTTTGCGCCTTCTTTGATGCCCAGTTCAATGTATTTCTTGACTCGTTCAAGGGCTGCTTCCGTTGCGAGGGGTCCCATGTGAACACCTTCGTCTAATCCATTCCCAACAACCAACCGTTTAGTTGCTTCCAGAACGGCTTTCTTAATCGGTTCGTATACATCCCCGACAGCTAGGAGTACTGCACCACTAAGGCAACGTTGCCCGGAGTTACCGAAGAAAGATCCCATGAGATTTGGAACTGTTCTCTCGATGTTTGCATCTGGCATGATCGTCAAGAAATTCTTGGCTCCAGCCTGGGCTTGGGCTCGTTTGGTGTGCTCGCCACACTTCTTGTATAGGAGTCTACCAATGTTAGTTGAGCCCACAAAGGACATTCCCACAGTATCGGGGCTCTCGATGAGCGTATTCACAGCAGTGGGTCCACCATGCACAAGGTTCAGAACGCCTTTAGGAAGTCCAATCTCATCGATGAGTTCAAACTGTTTTGCTTGACTCATCGGTTTGAGTTCCGAGGGTTTCACAATGTAGGTGTTACCACAAGCAATTGCATAAGGCCAAAACCAGCTTGGAACCATTCCAGGGAAGTTAAAGGGCGCTACGCAGAAGAACACGCCCAGAGGTTGTTTAATCAATACCTCATCAATCCCAGCAGCGATGTCTTCGAAATTGTATCCCATTTGTAGGTGTGGAATCGCAGCTGCTGCCTCAACATTCTCAATGGTTCGACGGAATTCTCCTCGGGCTTCATCTAGGATTTTACCGTGCTCAATTGTAATCACTTTTGAAAGTTCTTCAAAATTTTCTTCAATTAAATCACGGAATTGGAAAAGATAACGAATGCGTGTTTGCGCAGGTGTGGATCGCCACTTCCCAAAGGCGGCTTTTGCTGCAGTAATCGCCTCTTGGGTTTCTTCAGCAGTGGACAAAGGGACCTTTGCAAGCACTTCACCATTAACTGGGTTAATGACATCTTGGGTTTCTTTGGACTTGGATTCAACCCATCGTCCATTAATATAATTCTTCAATACTTCGCCTTTCATTGTTAGAGCTCCTCAGCACTCTCATCATAACTCAAAGCGGAGTTTAAAAGCCTACCTTTGCTTCGAGGGTTTATAATCTCCGGGGCTGGCTTTGTTTGTCATGACACTTCGTAGTAAGATGTTTGAGATTTCTGACCAGGCTTTTCCGGTTTCAGATCGCGCCATGCCAAACAGCTCATAGCCCTGTAAACCGTCCTGCAAAGCGATTAGGCCCATTGCCAAGTTATGGGTATTCACATCTCGGCGCACTACGCCTTTCTCTTTTTGGTCCTCAAAGAACTCCTTCAAGTATGATAGTGCTTCATCATACATGAAGTGCAACGAGTTGGCTAATTCGGGGTTTCTTGAGGCTTCTGAGACAATTTCGAACATTA
>JAEOSV010000318.1 GCA_016840185.1 Candidatus Hermodarchaeota archaeon
ACTAGATATTGAAAGGGTGTCCGCGCTTTGAGGGTTAATGGTTCCTGAGGATAGTGAGCTTCCAAAATTTCCATAATATGTAATGCACGTACCTTCTCGTCCGGTTGAACCACAGTCAATCCCTTCAGCAAGAGTCAAAGAACGTTTGTTCAATTGAAGTTTACTCTCTTGCTATTATTTTTTTCTTGATTGTCTTTTCATTTATCAGACAGCCTCTGTTATACATTTAATCACGTCCAGTCCCTCAATGAGGGTGTGGATGTATGAGAAGTAAAGAAATAAGAATTCGTCAAAATGAATTTCAAAAACTCAGACAGACCACAGTAATTCGAAATATTTGGCTTAAACTCCCAGAAGTTTCACCCATTCTTGTCCGCCGGCTGCGAAGATTATACACCCAATCAATGAAACAATTTCTAAACAGATTCAAGAAAGGAGAGTCAACAAAACAAATCTATAATGATCTTCGCAACCATCCGAAATATTCCCAATTACCGGCTAATATGCTAGATCGTGCAGGACGAGAAGCGTATTTTTGGTATTCAAAAAGACAAAAAGAGCGCGTTATCACTAACAATACTTTCAATAGTTGGTCGAATTGGGCAAAAAGGAGAGGGATACATCATCCTATTCCAAAATTTGGAAATTCCAGGATAGTGTCACATTCCAAATATCTCAAGGGTTATCCCGGAAGTCAACGGGGTCAGTGGCCTCAAACAGGAACTGGTGGAACTCGTTTCTATATCGATGAGGAGACAAAAGAACTAGTAGTTACAATTAACAGAGTTGCAATAAAAACAAGAACAGTAATTGGAGGAGTTCCAAAGCAGCTATTATTCAATGCTGTTCAAGAGCAAAATGGCCACAAAATTGGCTCACCCCGCCTTCAAGTTCGAGATGATGAAGTCTATCTAGCCATTCCAGTAAAAACAGCAGTAAGTGTTCCACTCATTCGAAGCCTCAACCACCCAACTTTAGTTGGTGTTGATTTGGGTGTGAATAACCTTGCTGCAGCAGTTGCCATAACAGACTATGAAAAAACTCATCCAGTTAAGATAATCAGAGGAAAAAGGCTTAAACACAGTATTTCAACTCTTTGGGGAAAACGGAGAACTGCTGCAAGAAATCAAAACTCATCACTTATCCAAGACTTAGATTCAAAGATTCATCGGGTAATTACGCATTGGGCGAATGTTACTGCAAAGGCAGTGATTCGATATACCTTACAGTTTTCTGAACCGATTATTGTCTTAGAGGATCTACGTAGCTTTCAAGTCATTCGTCAACGCACATTTTGGGCGAAATCAAATCAACGATATATCCTTCATAAGTGGGCCAGAGGAAAAACCACAGAGGCTATTCAAAAAGGAGCAACATTACATGGAATTCCTGTTATTTTTGTCAATGCTGCATATTCAAGTCATGTGTGTCCAAACGGTTGTTTATGCCTAATACCCCGAAAAGGTGAATATTTCTCACAATTCCATTGTCCATCTTGTGGTTTAAAAATTTCGCGTGATATCAATGCTGCAATTGAAATTGCTCGTCGTGGATTCCTACAAATTCCTAGTATCCAATAAAAGAAATATCCTATGTTCTTGGCAACGAGAACACGCCATCAAAGACCTAAATACTGGCTTAGGTGGTGAGGGTCATGGAAAGGACCCTGAAATTGGAACAGATAAGACCGATTTAGGTGAACTCCTGTGCTTAGCTCAGGAGAAAGTATTAGCAGCGTACAAATCGGCATGCTCCAAACAAAGCGATTCGCACTTTTCTTCCTCCCCTAGGCAAATTAACAAAAGGAAACATATATGACCCACAGCTGATTTCCTAAGACTGTGGTTCAGAGATGAAGGACGGCTGCCGGTAATTCCCCAAAGGAATTGCTGAGGAAGCTCCATTCTCTCTTAGGCAACGGTACGACGAAAGTCGTAAGGTGAGAGCCTTGCTCTGGGAACAGAAACGACACGCCCAGCGCTGAATTGACGATGAGACAGTTGAGGATCAGAGGTCACTTTGGTTCGAGCGGCGTGCTGGTAACAGTACGCTTGTTAACCTGTTGAGG
>JAEOSV010000319.1 GCA_016840185.1 Candidatus Hermodarchaeota archaeon
AAAGAAGACGGTGAAGGGTTCAAGAGTCGTTACTATAGGGTTTGTGAAGACATCTGACTCATCTAATTCTTTGATTAATTCTTCAGCACAGTGTTTCTGCTCTTCATCATGATAAAAAATCGCCGAGCGATATTGTGTCCCAAAATCATTCCCTTGACGATTCAAAGTTGTTGGATCATGAGTGGCAAAAAAGATTTCAAGCAACTCACGGAAACCTACGATTTCAGAGTCAAAGGTGATTTGAACCACTTCGGCGTGACCCGTTCGTCCCGAACACACTTGTTCATATGTCGGAAGATCAGATTCTCCGCCTGCATACCCGGAAACTACCTTAGTTACTCCTTTAACGTGACTGAACACGGATTCAGTACACCAAAAACATCCACCACCTAAAGTGGAGATACTGAATTTGTTTTCCTGTTTTACCTGTGACATACTGCTCACATGTATTCAACAATCTTCACGATAAAAAAACAGTGAATTAACGAGAGGATTCTAAATCAAGCTGGTTTATTAAAGTTATAAAAGCAATACTATTCGTGTCAGATCATTGAGGGATTCGATGGCGCCATCCATTCCTACATTCAAGCCCGATCAGGCCACTGACTATGTTACCAACTACGAGCACCCGGAGCTTCGTGATTTAGTTCAATTGCTATACCTTCGGGATATTCAAGGAGTTTCAATTTCAGAACCGGAATTCCTGCAAAAACAAAAAAAGATCCTTCCACTCTTCAACGAGAAAACGATTTCTTGGATTGACAGAAATCGCCAACGCACCTTCCTCAGTTTTCAAGAAGTGATGGCCTTTTTTGGATATTTGGGGTTAAATGGAACAAAAATCCCGGTCCTCGTCAACGCGGTCAACCACGTCTTTTCATCATATAAACGTAAAGGCGGTGCATTCATCGCATCGAGTGGAAAAATCAACAAATGCGGAAACACCAATTTTCTTCGAGCAGTTCTAGCATTGGGATTTGATGATGACGTCCGTGTTGAACAAGCCTGTGAAGAATATCTGCACTACATTTTGGGTCGTGAAGGAGAATGTCATGTCCGTACAGACGGGAATCCTTGTGGATATGTAATGGTCCGTACCCTTCGGTGGCTCAACGAATACCCTGCAAAATGGAGGAACAAAGACTATCGAACGGCAGTTAAGAACGTCCAAGACTATCTTCTCGCCTATGATCTTTCGACTGCTGATTTTCCCCGTCGCCATGCTGAACCCAATAAGAACTGGTTCAAATATGGTTACTTCCGATCCTATCAAAGTAGCATTTTCGAAGCCGCAGAGGCTTTAGTTCAGAGCGGGATCACCAATCATCCTATTCTCAAAAAAACTCTAGCTGTAATTGGAACAACATGTATCAATGGAGTCACTTGGAAACCTCAATATATCCAGAAACACTGGCCACTCACGATTCTTCCTCCACAGCGAGGAAAAGACAAGGGAAGTCCGTGGCTCTCGCTTAGAGGATTAAGAATTACGAAAGATTAGGTTATTTTGGAAACTTTCTGAATACGTCTTCAAGAGTGGGTTTACCAATCTCTTGGAGCTCATAGCGCACTCGAACTGAAGGTTTGTTAATTTTGACGACGCGCTTCAAATCGATGGGTGTGCCGATCACGACAACCTCGGCATCGATAGAGTTAATGGTTTTTTCAAGTTCTTTGACCTGTTCATCACCATACCCCATGGCAGGCAGAATCTCACTCAGATGCTGATATTTCTCAAAAGTGGCTTTTATCGATCCAACTGCATATGGACGCGGGTCAATAATTTCCGCAGCTCCGTATTTTTCTGCCGCAACCCATCCGGCACCAATTTCCATTTCACCATGGGTCAACGTTGGGCCGTCCTCAATGACGAGGGCACGCTTACCACGGATGGCTTCAGGGTCATCGACAAAGAGGGGGGAAGCCGCATCAATAATAATGGCACGTGGATTGACGACACGTGTGGTTTGTCTAACTTGTTCAATACAGTCGGGTTCGGCTGTATCGATTTTGTTTATGATTACCACGTCAGCCATACGTAGATTCGTTTCACCCGGATGGTACATTACTTCATGCCCCGCACGGTGGGGATCAGCAATTACGATATGGATGTCAGGAATATAGAATGGAAAGTCGTTATTCCCGCCATCAAAGACAATCACATCCGCTTCTTTTTCGGCTTCTTCGAGAATCTTTCCATAATCTACTCCTGCATAGACGATGGCACCCCGATCAATATGGGGTTCGTATTCTTCCATTTCTTCAATCGTGGTTTTGTGTTTCTTGAGGTCATCGAGAGTTTCAAAGCGTTGCCAGACCTGTTCAGCCAAATCACCGTAGGGCATGGGGTGGCGAATCACAACGACTTTCAACCCCTTCTCACGAAGAATTTTGACAACACGTCGACTCGTCTGACTCTTGCCTGCTCCAGTTCGAACCGCACAAATCGCGACAACAGGTTTCTTACTTTCCAGCATCGTTGTAGCAGGACCCATAAATCGAAAATCTGCCCCCATCGAGTGAACCCATGACGCAAGATGCATGACATCCAAATGTGCTAGATCACTATAGGCAAAAATGACCTGTTCGATGTCGTGTTCTTTCACTAGCCTTGGGAGAATGTCTTCAGGATAGATTGGGATTCCCTTTGGGTAGAGTTTACCCGCAAGGACAGGAGGATAGATTCGTTTTTCAATTCCAGGAATCTGGGTTGCAGTAAAGGCGACAACCTCGTATTCCTCGTTATCTCGGAAATACACGTTGAAGTTATGGAAGTCGCGTCCAGCGGCACCCATGATGATTACACGCGTTCGAGCCATAATCGGTCACATCCAATACTGGGCACGGGG
>JAEOSV010000320.1 GCA_016840185.1 Candidatus Hermodarchaeota archaeon
AGCAATCCGAGAATATTCCTTAGCGGGTGAACCAACAGGATACCCACGAATGCTTGCTTGGACCGCTCTCATTCTGGGTAGTTACAAATTAATAATTTGGCTCCTTGGAATCAATGTCGCTGAACTTGCAATCAATCTAGTTTTTACCAATCCCATTCTAGGATCACTAGGATTATACTGGGTAGTATTTGACGGCATTATTACTTTTTGGGCTCCATTATTGTTTCTTTGGGGATTGGTTACCATATTTGTGAAAGGATGGAAAGGATTTTACGAATACACCGAACGCTTCATTGGTCGAATAATGGGCGACTTGGGTGGACTTGCATCCCACAATATATCAAGGCGACCTGGTAGGACTGTGGCAATCATTTTCATTACCGCGCTTTTAGTTGGTTATAGTGTTCAGACCATTGGAGTCCTTGCAACTAGCAATGACTTAGCCATAAGAGACATGTATACTTTTGTTGGTGCTGATATTAGGGTTCAAGTTAACAACCCTGAGAATGTAACTGATTTACTTCCGATTATTCGTGATATTGATGGTGTTCACGGTGCTACTGGAGAATTCTTGTATACAATGGCGACAACAGCACAATCAGAGCTTGACGTTCGAAGTATCAATGTCAGTGAATGGCTTGGAATTGCTTATTACGAACCGGAATGGATAATGGGAACGCCTCCACCTCTTGCTTTCGACTTGATTAACGAAAACAATGAATCAATCATACTCCAGAAAAAAGCTGCAAATGAACTGCAACTTGATTTGAGTGACAGCGTAACAGTGCAATTCTCAACTTTTGGTGGTTGGCATCCCCTTTCAATTGCGGGATTTATGGGACCCGAACCCGTATTTTTCCAATCTCCACTTGGTCCTGGCTCTTGGGCTGGAGAAGATACATGGTCATATGCTTCAGTTGAACTTATGGAAAGATTCGCCTCCGAAATTTCCCCCGATGGGTATGTCCTGATTTCTTTAGTGTCCCCCTCATACAATACAGAAGTGGTTGAATCATTGGAAGCCTTAGATGATGTACAAGGTGTGGTATCCGCTATTACACTGATTGAAGTTTACAACAATGATGCAGTTCGAAGTTCAACAACCAATATGATGCAACTAGGTGTTGCTTTTGCAATTATTCTCGCATCAGTTGGAACATTGGTTATCATTTATTTGACGTTACGAGAGCGTCGTACTACAACCGCATTAATGAGCGCCCGGGGAATGACATACTCTCAAACGGTCAATATCCTCTCAGCAGAAATTCTGACTATGATGATATTGGCCATACTCCTTGGATTCTCAATCGGGTTGATTATTTATTATGGTCTAGTCACTGGAGGAACGTCAGCGTCGAACCCACAGCTTTTAACAGCACGATTCTTACCACCCGAATTTATCGGCCTATTTGCATTGTTGAATGGGATTATAATTATTCTCCTAATCGTAAATACACTCATTCCAATTCTAATTGAGGCACGTACTGCCCGATATGATCTCTCTGTGTTAAGGTGATACGATAATGACATTCGTCGAAGTAAAGGATTTGGTTCGTGTCTATCGTATGGGTGCCGTTGAGGTTCGAGCCCTACGAGGACTAAATATGACCGTTCGTGAAGGCGAACTAGTATCCGTAATGGGTCCATCCGGATCTGGAAAAACGACCTTACTCAATATTCTCGGTGGACTTGATCGGGCAACAGCTGGTGAAGCCAAGGTTGGTGATATAGATGTTACATTTCTTGATCGAAAACAGCTTGTCATGTATCGACGACGCGTTGTCGGTCATATTTTCCAGACTTTGAACCTTGTTCCCACTCTTACTGCAGCAGAAAATGTCGCATTACCTATGATAGTAAACCAAGTACCTAGTAGTGAACGTCGTCAGCGAGTTGACGAGTTACTTGGAATCGTTCATCTTTCTGATCGGGCGAAACATAAACCGGATGAATTGAGTGGGGGTGAACAGCAACGCGTTGCCATTGCAGCAGCGTTGGCAAATGATCCACCAATCGTTTTAGCCGATGAGCCAACCGGTGAGTTGGATTCAGAAACTTCACAAGTTATTGTGGATTTCTTGGTTCAGATTAATCAAAAATACAAGAAGACCATCATTCTCGTTACTCATAACCCGTTGGTTGCTGCAGCTAGTGAACGGATTCTTCGTATTGATGACGGTGTTATTAAGGCTGCGTATACTCCTGCTGAGCTCGAGGCAGGAGCTGAGGGCCGGTCTGTGAGTTATGTTGACCAGATGCGCCAGCGAATAAAGAAACTCACGAAAGAACTCAAAGACTTGGATACGAAGTTCAAGAAAGGAAAAGTGACTGGCGATGAGTATGTTGATGAACGATTACGGCTGAAAGCCGCTATAAGAGGTCTTGAGGATGAAGTCCACCGACATGGTGGCTAACCCAAGTAGCCCCCGATTTCAGCGTAAACGGAAGTATTAATTGCACTTTTCCCTCCTTTGAAGCATAGCAAATTCATCTCACTTGAATAGGAGTCGGTCGAATCATGCCATTCCGGGACTACATTGCTGCCCCCCATAAGCTGGCCTATATTGAGGGGAAGGATCGATATGAGATTCCCTGTATTTTTTGTGCGATTATCGAAGGTAATCCCAAGGTCAAAACGAAAATTGTCTATCGAGACGAGGAATTCATGGTTATCCTCAACATGTTCCCATTCAATCCAGGTCACATAATGGTCGTGCCAATCCGTCACGTCATCAAGCTATCCGAATTAAGCAGAGCAGAATTGAACGCATTCTTTTGGATGGGCGCTAAGACTATTCGTCTCGTTGAAACCGCCTTTAATCCTACAGGGGTGAATATGGGGCTAAATATTGGTTCAGCCGCAGGAGCCAGCATCGAACACCTTCACCTGCACATCGTGCCTCGATACCCACGAGAACTCGGGTTCATGGAAACGACCGCCGATACCCGAACCCTGGTCATGGATGCGGAAACCACCTATCAACGGTTACTCCCCCACTTGGAAATTCTCAAGGAGGAATCCCAATAAGAATCCTGAGGGAAAAAATATGAGCGAGCACAAAGAAACGCAACATCAAGGTTTGGTTCAAGTCTACACGGGTGATGGAAAAGGGAAAACCAGCGCAGCTTTGGGACTTGGACTTCGTGCAGCAGGACATGGATTTGAGGTCTATATGATCCAGTTTATGAAAGGGCAAATTAACTATGGGGAATTGCAGGCGGTAAAACACATCCCTAACTTCACAATTCGACAGTATGGTCGTCCGGACTTTGTCGACAAATCTAATCCGGATCCAGAAGACATCAAGCTTGCCCAAGAGGCGTTAGATCACGCTCGAGCAATCATCGAGAAAAAAGACGTGGACTTTCTAATTCTTGATGAGGTGAATGTGGCAATTGATTTTGGATTAATCACCGACAAAGAAGTCATTTCGCTAATTAAGTCACGTCCTCCCCATTTGGAACTCATCCTCACAGGTCGCTATGCTCCACCTTCGATAATCAAAATTGCTGACCTCGTGAGTGAAGTCAAGGAGGTTAAACACCCATACAAAAAGGGTGTGGCAGCGCGCAAGGGAGTAGAAATGTAGAATCAGCCGAGGTGTCGTTCAGTGACAAAGAAAAAGAGGACTAAGAAATCTCTGAAGGACTGGCAAACGAAAGTCCTCACCCCATATGTGAAAACCACTCCAGAACGTGCCGATCAGTTTATCACTACTTCTAGTAAACCGGTGGAGCGACTCTACACTCCTGATGACGTCCCAGATTTTGATTATCAGCAACACCTCGGTTTTCCAGGAGAACCGCCCTTTACTCGCGGCGTGTATCCGACGATGTACCGGGGACGCTTATGGACCATGCGCATGTATTCAGGATTTGGCAATGCAGAACAAACGAACGAACGGTACCGATACCTGCTCGAACAGGGACAAACCGGACTCAGCGTCGCCTTCGACCTCCCCACCCAAATCGGCTACGATTCTGATCACCCCATGGCAGGCGGAGAGGTTGGAAAGTGCGGTGTCTCCATTCCCTCCGTAGAAGACATGGGGGTTCTCTTCCAAGACATACCTCTCGATAAAGTGAGCACCAGCATGACCATCAACGCCCCAGCCGCTATTTTATTGGC
>JAEOSV010000321.1 GCA_016840185.1 Candidatus Hermodarchaeota archaeon
AAGATGGGAGGGAGTAAGAAGTTTGTCAAAGCAAAGACGATGAGCATGGTGAGGAGCCCTGAACGTGTTCTGATGAAGGTTAAACCTTCAGAGAGTTCATGTCTGAATGATGTTTTTTCTTCTGAGACTTTCAGTCGGACAGCAGGAATGAAAACTAAAATGGTAGGAACGATTGCGATTAGATATGTTCCGATATCAATGAAGAGAATGCGGCTCATATCACCAAGAAATCCTACGAAGACGAGAGCACCAATTGCTGGACCAACTGTTTGAATCAATGCCGTCGCAAAATAGTTCAAGCTATTCATACGTGTGAGATGTTTTCGGGGAACCATGATGGGTATGATGGCTTGAACAGCCATGACATGAAAAGCTCCGACCATTCCGCCGATTAATTGGATGATGAGGACATGAATGATATTTGCGATGCCCAACAAGAACAGGATGACAAGAATGAAACTCAACAGGGCTAGTAAACTATCGGCAACAATGATGACTTTCTTTCGAGACCACCTGTCAACAAGAACCCCGGCAATTGGAGTTATGAGGATGAAACTGCCAAACGCAAAAAACGCAGAAATCCCAAGGAAGAGCGCACTACCAGTCTGAACGGTAATCCACCAAGTTAAGCTGAAATTCACAATATTAGTGCCCGCAAGGGAAGCTAGTTGTCCTGCCCAAAAGATGAGATAACTACGAAAGGTACGTGTATCTGGCTCTGGTGGCTCCATGGTTATACATTCCTTAACTGTGTGTGATTAAAATCCTCAAAACGGTTCTCAATTGGTGAGAATATGCTCTTACACTATGATAAAAGCTTTTGTATCATTAAAGAAAATGAAGGGAAAACAATGTCTACATTCATTCTTGTTTCAAAGGTTTGATCACATGTACACCGGTAAATTTCTCCGGACGCTGGGTGAATGACTGCACGTAGTTGACCACGAAGTTCCGGTTAATTGCAGGAAATTGGAGAATGTTCGGGGGGTGTAAGCCCAAGACTTCCCAGTCTTTATCAGGTCGTTCTGAGATCAATGCACCAAGGGATACATCCTGCCACTGATCAATGGAATACAAACCCAAAAGCGCCCACACTGTCTTTCCCGTCCAATCATCGCCCTCGGGAGAATGAACCGTTTTGATATTCCCAATGACACTATAGTTGAATTGGCCTTTAATCAATTGCTGGAGATTCTTGATGTATTTTGGAGTTAGAGTGAAATAGTCGTCAAGCTTGATTAATTCGAGATAATCGACAAAGTGGAGGGTGTAGTCCCCCTCTGGGCCAGGTTGTGGACCGTCAAATAACACTTGCCATACTCGGACCATATTATCGCCGGGTCATTATTTGCAGTTTCGTTACTTAAGCGTTTGAGTAAGTTAGTGGCATAATCATGCTGGTAAGAAGTTGAAGTTCTGCCAGTACCCGAGGCTAATTACTTGGCACATTGTACACTGTGGTCCATAGTTTGTGATCCATTCAATGTTAGCTCCTTCAGCATAATGAATTGGCACGAAATAGCTTGGTTGAATCACTTCAAGGGCATCAACGACTTCCTCATTGTACATCGTCTGACATCCGGGACCCAAGGGAAGTAGGGCCACATCAATTTGACCTTGCAATTCGTTGTATTCAAGAATGTTCTTTGAATCACCAGCATGGAAGAAGGTGACGCCACCAATTTCAATGATGTAGCTAGTCCAATTCGATTCAATTGGGTGACTTGCCTCTCCTCCACCAACATCAAAGGTGTACATGAAGAATGCAGTTATCTGGACAGATCCAAATTGGAGCTCATCTCGGGGTCGAACTCCTTGTGCATCATGTAATGCAATCTCGGTGGTCATACTTGCCGGAAACACGTTAACGGTGCTCTGTTTTTGTATGAGGTTGATGGATGCACTTTCGTAATGATCACCATGCGGGTGCGTTACAAGGACCACATCAGCGCGAAGATTTGTGTAACTTTGGGGCAGACTGATGGGGTCTACGTAGATGCGAAAGCCATTAGCTTCAATCATGACCCCTGCATTATCGAGGAGGGTAAAATGGACGCCATTCGTGTTCATCATCGAGAATCCAATGACAGGAACTGCAATAGCAACCGATGCTACAACGACAACTGCGATAATGATTTTTGCATTCTTAGATAATGGCATATCTATTGGTTATTTCTTATGGAATATAATTGCACGGCATCCGGCAGGTTCGAAAACTAGCAACCGCGATGCCATGCTGAGAACAGATACGAACTAACTGGTTCAGGTTTCCTGGTTCTTGGAGAATCCGTTGTTTTACC
Organism: Candidatus Hermodarchaeota archaeon; assembly: GCA_016840185.1. The sequence goes on from JAEOSV010000321.1 coordinate 2,301, forward strand.
TTGCAAACAACAAGATCCAAATAACAACGAGTGATGCAATGGAAGTCCACAATACGAGAATACTTGGGTTAATTCCTTCAGGGGATTCCCCCATTTCCAGATAACAGAATTTA
>JAEOSV010000050.1 GCA_016840185.1 Candidatus Hermodarchaeota archaeon
ACCCTATTGCAAGTGTCCAGTCGCTGATATCACCATCTTCAAAATCATCGCTCCACACCACTGCAGCGGTTGAATGAGCCTGACCGTTGATTTGCGTTGTAGTGAGAAATAACGCTGTAATAAGAATCAGACAAACAATAGAACTAAATCGTTTTACATCCATTTAGACACGTCCTATTACGTGATACGATAGTGATTCCCTCAACACGCGATGTTGATTCGCTAAGTTTAAGAATCACTTTCTCATTAGATGAGAATCAAACTAGCGTCGAGTATAAAACCATAACGGTCACTGCAAAAAAACAACACTGCGTGAAGAAACAATGACCAAAAAACCAACACCAGACGAATACCAAGACATCATCACCTACCAAACCCCACCCGTGAAAATCATCGACGATGGAGACGTCATTGCCCTATTCTACATTCCGAACTATTACATCATCATCATCGCCTTACGTCAACGCCCCATGACCGTTCGCGATCTGGAACAAGCCTTCAAAGACCGAGCAAAGAAATATGGAGGCACAGAACCAAAATCTGGCAAATCCATTTACCGCTACCTAAAAACCCTCCAAGAAGCCGGACTCGTTGTTCCAGCCGGACAACGCGTCGTTCCAGGCAAAATGGTCAACGAAACCCTCTTTGCCCGAACCGGTCAAATCTTTCTTCTCTTCAATCTGAAACCCGAATGGTGGCTAACCGCCGACGGAAAAAAAATCGCCAAACGCATCGGAAAACTCCTAGCCTTTTCCTTCGACGCCAGACCGCCACCTGTCAAAGCCCTCCAACAACTATTCATGGAATACGAAAAGAAGCGACAAGGTGTTCTCGAAGAGCTAGCCATAAAGGGAGATAAAGAAATCCTCTCAATCTTAGCATCATCAACCCTAATGGAACACTTTCGAATCGAAGCCTACGTGGGATCCTTTGTGTCATTCATTACGCAACCAGAATTACTGGAACAACTAAAACAATTCATGAAACCAAAGAAATAGACATCTGTAATAGACCAAACCGAAATACACCACTGATTCTCATTTGTTCATCAGCGCATCATCAATTGCAGCTAACACTAGATGATAAATTGCTTCAGCTTCTTTCGAGGAAGTGACACCCTTTACCAAAATATTGCCCTCTCCTACTATGCTGACTTCCACGCCTTTCTCATATTCAATTTGGACACCCAATAAACTCTGAGCAATAATTGGATACCGAGTCTGAAGGAGTTCTGAAGCCCGTGTGATATCAATGGAAACTGGATTGTTTGAATGCACCAAAAACGTCTCTTCAGTACAAAGTTCGGTAATCTCTAGTTCAGGCCCCGCTTCCGGTTTCTTTAGCTTCGCACCACGACCACACACGGGACAATCATCATGTGATTGAAGATGGATCTGGTCTAGCCGAAATCGATTGATATCAAACATCAGCAATTGATTCGCTAACAATGGCGCTTGACCTAGAATCAGGTGAAGAACTTCTTGCACCTGGAGATTCGCAATTACCCCCAACACCGTCGGGTAGATGCCGACGGTGGCACACGTCGGTTGATCCTCACCCACACCACTAAACACGCATTCCAAACACGCCGTCTCTCCGGGAATCACCGTTGTCACATTCCCAACTCCCGCAAGGGCACCCGCAAACAGATAGGGCACCTTCTGACGCACGCACGCACGATTCAACGCAAACCGGGGTTTAAAACTATCCAGTCCATCCACTACCACATCCATCCCCTCCACTACACGATCCGCAGTTACCTCAGTCACCGATAGTGCCCACGGCTCAACAGCAACATCCGCATTAACCTGATTCAGCCGATTCATCGCCACCTCCACTTTTGGCTTCCCTACATCCTCAGCCGTATACAACAATTGACGTTGAAGATTCGACAGCTCAACAATATCCCGATCCACAATACGAACCGAACCCACACCCAACGAAACCAGTTGGCGAGCCGAAACACTCCCTAAACCACCAATACCTACAACAGCCACCTTCGCTTCACGAAGCCGTAACAACCCAGTTTCGCCTATACCCTCGAGTACCCGAAACCGACTATACCGATCCTCAGTCATATATGGTCCCACCACTCAATGATATACTAACTGGTACAAACAACTCTTGACCTTTTCTAAAAACCCATAGGCGAGAGTTCTAGATTTGCATGATGAGCATAAACGCTACCAGCAACGTATAGATTGCAAGGGCCTCAGCTAACACAACCGGCACCATGGACTTACTGAACACCTCGGGTTTGTTCACGAGTGCACCCACCATGGAAGCACCAGCCCAACCAATAGCAATACCAGCAACAAGACCACCAACACCAACCGTTAGGGCAGCAGATAGCCCAGTGAATGAAGTGCCGATGGTGACTGCATCCATTCGCATGACGAGCATGAACGCCGCCAACAGACCATAGATCCCAAGTGCTTCAGCTAGCACGACACTAACGAGACCTTTACTGAAAGTTTCAGGGGCAAAGCGGAGACTTGCGCATAATGCAGCGCCACCAAGTCCAATACCGATACCACCACCTAAGGCAGCTAGTGAGATCGATGATCCAGCCGATATCGCCAATATCCCCTGAGCCATTGCTTGTGAGTAATCTGTGAGAGTTGCAATCGAATCAATACGCATCACGACCATGAATCCAATCAATAGCCCATAGATTCCAAGTGCCTCTGCTAGCACTACTGAGACTAAGCCTTTGCTGAATGCCTCTGGACGCTCTGCGATTGTTTGACTCAACGATTCTCCCGCATAAGCAATACCAAAACCAGCTCCGATACACGAAATACCAATCGCAACACCAGCGCCAATACCCATTAATCCTTGAGCTACAGCCAATTCTGCGACTATACTTAGACTATCAATGCGCATAATCAACATGAAGCTAAGTAAAAGCCCATAGATTCCAAGTGCCTCTGCTAACACAACGCTTACGAGGCTTTTTGAGAAGGCATCAGGTGCTCGGACGAGGCTACGACTTAACGCACCACCGGCTTTAGAAATGCCATACCCGGCACCTATGGCGGCTAAGCCTATTGCCATTCCAGCTGCTAGACCTACTAACCCCTGTCCGAACAACTCGACCTGCTCTATACGCATGAGTAACATGAAACTAGCCAAGAGTCCATAGATTCCTAGAGCTTCGGCTAACACCACGGCGACCAAACCTTTGCTAAAGATCTCCGGTCTCTCGACGAGACTATCCGACAAGGCTTCACCTGCTGAAGCGATACCTATTCCTGCGCCAAGTGCGGCTAGCCCTATGGCTAGTCCAGCGGCAAGGGCAATGGTTCCTGCCCCAAGTTGAACCTCGAGGATTGGGTCGGTAATAGTTTCAATTCGCATGAGGAGCATGAAGCTCGCAAGAAGCCCATAGATCCCCAGAGCTTCAGCTAACACGACACTAACGAGTCCCTTACTGAAGGTTTCAGGGGCACGTACAAGGCTCTTACAGAGCGATGAGCCTGATTTGGCGATGCCGATACCGGCTCCAACCGCGGCGATGCCAATGGCGAGTCCAGCGGCAATGGCAATGAGTCCAGCGCCGGGAGTTGTTGCGGCAGCCCCTTCGATTCGCATCAAGAGCATGAAGCTAGCAAGGAGCCCATAGATTCCCAAAGCTTCCGCAAGCACAACACTGACTAGCGCCTTGCTGAAAGTTTCTGGAGCTTCCGCTAGACTTGTACACATACTGCTTCCTGCATAGGCTATAC
>JAEOSV010000322.1 GCA_016840185.1 Candidatus Hermodarchaeota archaeon
CGAACAGAAGATCCAATCCCTTCAGATTCTTTCCTAAATGGTCTTGGAACACATCCCCTAGTAATTTCTGCGAGTATCTTAACAGACGGGAGTATTCTTTGTTTTGGAACCTATCCTGGAGCTCAGGGTTTAGAGGAAATTGGGACCTACTTGCGACAGACTCCTGGTATAACTTCTGTGGAATTTCATACAATACTAACTGAACCAGGAAAGAAATGTGATTTGACAATCTCCGATTTGAAGGTTCTTCGTTGTTTGCGTCAAGACGCACGAATGTCAATTGGTGAACTGTCTGAAAAAACACGGCTAACTCCTCGACGCATACGCAAAATTATTGGAGAGTTACTTGGCGAGGATGGATCAGAACCTGGTTACTACCTTGGATGGGAGCCACGAGGAGGAACCCGCGCAAGTGAGGTCCCATTTAGAATCAATGTCCATTGGGATTTGAATGCCGGTGGACACACAGCGTTTGTTATTATTATCACTCATGAGGAAGGGGTTGAACCCCGGTCGAAAATCGTGAATGTACTCAAAGAAACGTATCCCGTGAAGTTTTGGTATGCATATGCCTCTGCCTTTGAGCCGGTCTTCTTTGGCGTGTTTGTTGTGGAGCATATGCGGGAAACGAGTGAAATCATTGAAACCTTAAAGCAAACCCCTGAAGTTGTTTCAGCAAACGCCATCTATGGATATCCAACGAAGGCATATCATAGCCCCATTGACCAATACTTTGAACAACTTTTCAAAAGGCTTGAAGCCTAATATAGTAATAGCTGTGTTATTATGGCTGTACACGTCTTGAGGAATGCTTTCATGATTTCTGAGTTGGAGAGATGTTAATGGACCTCATTGATAAACAAATCATTTTCGAGTTGCTTGTCAATTACCGGGCCGCATATCAAACAATTGCAAAAAAACTCGATCTTTCTGTGAATGCCGTGAAAAAACGATTTGAGAAAATGAAAGGTGAGGGGTTAATTCGTGGTGGCCTGGTGACACCCTTGCCAGTCATGAGTGGGACAGAAGATTGGATGGCATTTTTACGTATGGAAGGACCGAGTACTTCTGAGGACATTCTTGACCAAATTGGATCACACCAGCTAGTCAACTCTGGGAGTATTCTAACAGATGGCAGCATTCTTTGTTATGGATATTATAGAGGAGGACGTGATCTTCAAGAGATTGGAACCTTTCTAAGACAAGCACCTGGTGTGAAATCAGTTGAATTTCACACGCTCCTTTGTGAACCAGGAAAGAAATGTGATCTGACTCCCCCTGATTTGAAAGTAATACGAATTCTAAGGCAAGAACCTCGAATGCCAATAAGCGAAATTGCTCAACAAACAAAATTGACTCCTCGACGAGTCAAAAAGATTCTAAATAACTTATTTGGCGATAATGGTTCAGAACCACTGCATTTCATAAACTGGGAACCTAGAGGTGGAAAGCACCCAAATGAGGTAAGTTTTCGAGTTGGGGTTAGATGGAACCTGAATGCTGGTGGTTATACGGCTTTTATTATTCAGGTTCGTCACGAGGAGGGAACCGAACCCAGAGAGAGAATCATCGATTCGCTAAAGAAGGAGTACCCTTTCGAGTTTTGGTATGCATATGCATCAGCGTTTGAGCCAGTGATTTTTTGTGTATTCGTGGTTGAGCATTTCCGAGACTCGGTTGGCTTCATAAATATGATTAAACAAACTCCAGAGGTGGTTGAAGTTTACCCAATTTTTGGGTACCCAACCAAGGTTTTCAGGAGCCAAATTGATGACTATTTCGATGCCATTTTCAAAGAGATTAAGAGCCCCTAATGGTTTTGAGAACCAACCTCAGATCTAGTTGGTTAAAGATCCCAGTCATATTTTGTGAAGAAATATGGATAGCAGTTTTCTGGTGTGAGTTCAGCAAGAGTTTCTCCAGTAAGTAACCAGATATTTGTTTTTGTCACATAAGCAGCTGAAGTTACTTCAAGTACGGGAATTTCATGGAGCGGATCGTTGAGTGATTTGTTGAGGTGGAGTTCACCAGGACCGATTTCAATCGGTCCGTATTCAACTCGATTGAGGAGACGAATGAGGCGAGGATGAATATCAACACTTGTTCCATCGAGACCCGGAAAAGCCTTGATGAGAAAGTAGGGAGTTGGTTCGAACGTTTCGGGGAAAGGGGCTTGCATTTCTGCCTTGATATCGATGATTGGGACACCGTGCCGAATGCAAGTTCCATGAACAGTGTTCTTCTGACGTTTGAGGGTGATGGAATCAGCGAGTTTCTTGGGAAAACCATAAACTTCTCGACCAGCGGCCATGGCAATGTCATTGTCGACCGGCATGGAAAGACAATAGTTACCCCGTTCATTGTTGAATTGGGCTGAAACAAACAGTGCTGCCTCATTATAAGGGGGGATGAAATTGGGATGCTGAAATTCCGCAACATAAGCATATCCTAGTGGATCAGGGGCGGGTACTAATGGTGGAGGCAATATATGTTTGATGACCTCTGGGTCAGTTTTGAATATCGCCATCACCATATTCACATCACCTAATAAGAAGCCGTTAGTGAACTTTTCATTTCGTTTTTTCAAGTCTTCTGGGGACTGGACTAGACTCATTGTTTGCACCACTACGGTGTTTAGCTTGACTTTCTAATAAAACTGATAGTTCCGGGTTTGGGGATAATAAGCAGACCCTGAGGAAGAAATGGAAATCGAGTTTTCGTGAAGAATATTTTTGGTCGACCTGACCATGCAAGGTTGGCGATTAAATTTGATGTGTTAACCATGCTAGTATTAGGTTTAGCAATCACGTGGAAGGAAATGGTGCAATCCTCAAAATAACTCTTCAACTCGAATAATGGCATCAGTCATGACGATATTTCTTGAAAACGAGAGCACCAACGAGTACAATAACGAAAACCCCCGGGAGTATTAACCCAAACCCTTGCAGGAGCAGTTGAGACTGTACCTCAATAGAAAGAATACCAAATTGATCTAAATTACTTGTAACGAGCTCCCGAGTGTACCGATGAGTGTAGATGCCATGCTGGGAAGCAAGAAGCTCACTTGTATACCTCACGAGAAGCCCTTGTGAGTGATGAAAATACCAGTTTTCACTGGACAGCTGATAGTCATCATCAATTGAGAACCAAGCTACAGATCGGGCTTGCCAACACGAAAAAGTGCCCAAAGAAACAGAAGCATATACCGAGGAGAGATAGAACTCATTTGAAGAGGGAGGAAAACTGACCGTTTCACCTGGATACCACCCTGACAGGTTAACCCAAAGGGGACCTTGAAAAAATCGCGTAGTAGCCGAAATGTTGGGATAAACCCAAGTCCAAGTTGAGATATCAACGTTGCAAAGACATGATTGAGCACTTACTTCGTTTGTAAATGAGAAGTTAATTATGAGAGTTGTATCACTCACTTCAGGAGCCCATCGAAGAATCTCAAACCGTTCATTCCATATTCCCCGTGAATCATCAATAATATGGTAAACGAGTTGAAGACCAATGGGAAAAGAGGTAGGTGTTGCCTTTGTCGGAAAGATACAAAATGAAAGAACTAGGATCCAAAGAAATGTAAATACCCTTTTTTCTCGACGTGACATTATGAAGTCTAATGCTTTGTGGATTTACTCTCCAAATAACTTTTCTTTTCAACCCGTTCTAAATTCAACGATTTACAGAGAAGCCAATACAAAGACTGCAACATATAGAACAAAAGAACCAGGGAAACATGGTCAAAAGTCATTTTTTCGAGGATATTTCTCCTCTTCAATTTCTTCAAGTTTGGAGACATCCCTTGCGAATTGGAAAAATAATGCAAGCGCGATAAATGCAATAGCCCCAGCTACAAACCAGTACGTCACCCAACTAGCATTTTGAGATTGTAGAAACAAGAATTCTGAACCGACACGGATTATCCCACATAGCAGAAATACTGAGGCGATTATTACCGCTGTTAACCCAAAAGACCCTCGCGAAACTAAAATCGTCCAG
>JAEOSV010000323.1 GCA_016840185.1 Candidatus Hermodarchaeota archaeon
CCCGAGTAGTGATAAGTGTCTTTGATAGGTTGATGGATATTGACCAGCTCAGCGATGTTTCAGCTTGCAGAATCAAAAGCTAATGAAGCCTTAGTGTTAGATCAGCAGGGCAAGCGTTCTGCGGCGATGTCGAAGTACATTGAAGCCGCCGATATCCTTGTACGTGTCATGAAGGTGTCCAAGAATCCACAGCTCCGTCGAATCGCGTTAGAACGCGCGGACCAATATGTGGCGCGTGCTAAAACGCTCCGGAGTTCAAAAATCCCAGCAGGCGGCCCAGCTCCTGATTTTGAAGGTGTGGAGATTGAAGATCAAGAAGAGAAGGAGCTGCAAGAAGACATCGATAGCATGATTATTAAAGAAAAGCCCGACGTCAAGTGGGAAGATGTGGCAGATCTTGAGGAGGCGAAACAAGCCCTTCGAGAATCAGTTATCTTACCTTTGCTACGTCCTGATTTATTTACAGGGGCCAGACGCCCATGGAAGGGAGTATTACTTTTTGGTCCTCCAGGATGTGGCAAGACGTTGATTGCCAAAGCAGTGGCTAATGAGGCAGGATGCACTTTCTTCAATGCGGATGCCGCCTCCTTGGTGTCTAAGTGGTTAGGTGAATCTGAGCGTTTGGTAAAGAACCTCTTTACATCGGCTCGGAAGGAGCAACCAGCTATTGTGTTTATGGATGAAGTTGATGCCCTCACAGCTGAGCGTGGCTCTGATCAGGTGGGTGGGGAGCGGCGACTGAAGACACAATTCCTGATTGAGATGGATGGGATGAAAAGTAAAAAGGGCGATCATATCGTCGTTTTAGGTGCTACCAACCGTCCGTGGGATCTTGATGCCGCTTTTCGTCGACGATTTGAGCGCAGGATTCTGGTACCTATCCCCGAATTTGAAGCGCGTGTACGTATTTTTGAAATTCATACCAAGGGGATTGATTTGGCGCCAGATGTGGACTTTAACGTCCTTGGTCAACAAACGGATGGATATGCTGGGTCAGATATTGCACTCATCTGTCGTGAAGCGTCCTTACAACCAATTCGTGAATTGGATGCCTCAGGAGCAATTCGAGACAAGGAAGTTATGGCCCGTCATGTAAATCTCCAAGATTTTATTGACGCATTGAAAAATATTCGATCGGTGGTTTCACCGGAAGAACAAGCAAAGTATATTGAATGGGATAATACTCACGGTTCATAGGGGATAGACTGTGTCGAAGGAAAAACCCAGGGAACGCTCCAAAGTGAAGGAGCAAGATGAGCTTCGCGTTGATGTGGAGCTCACCGAAGAGGAGTGGTTGGACCTTCTGAAGAAGACCCGTGAACAGATGAAGAGCATTGAGAAGGAAGATGATTCTGCTGTTCTTGTTATGCCTGTAACTGAGGAAGAAGAGAAACAATTAGAGGATTTGGCGAGAAAAGCGGTGGAAAGACTAGACCGCCGATTTGTGTGGATTGCCAAACGGGGCCGGTATGGCTTTATGTTTGTCATTCCCACCGCCGAAACAGATATCGCGCAATGGGGTGCTGAGTGGGCTGGTTTTACGGTGGATTATTGTCGAGAGATGCTTTTACACATCGTTTCGACACGAACCTTGGTAATGTTAGATCCCTTCAACGATATCCGTCCCGATCGGATGAAGGCAGTTAAAATCATTCTTGGAGTTTTAGTGAAAGAAGAGTTAGGTCGATGGATTGACGAGGCAGAAGGAATTATTCGCATTACGTGGAAAACGGATGATGAGTGGGCGAATGAAATTCGGCAGTGGGCTTTAAAAACGGGCAGAACAACCTTCACCCTCTTTAAACTAAAAGAGTACCGAAAAGATTTGGCTAGCCTACCTAAATCGGAATTACGGATTATTCTTGAACGCTTGGTAGAGCGAAAACAAGCGAAATGGTTAGACAGGGAACACGAAGTTGTAGAGGTCCTTGTCTAATATCTGTGGGAAAACAACTACTATTCTGGGTTTAGTCCAGGGAAGAAGTATCGTTTTCCGTGCACAAAGGATTTATCGACCTTTGCAGCCCCGGCTGATTCAAGGCTTTTGAGGGCAGCATCTGCACGTTCCTGAGTCCATTGAGTTTGCGTCATGACTTCTTCGAGTGTCGTGTAGCCTGATTGGCTGGCAATTGAGAGGACTGCGACTTGATCATTGGTTAATTCGCGTGGTACTAGTTCGACAATCCGGATTCCTGATGGAAGTTTCCGAATTCCAGGGACGAGTTTAGCTTTGGCAAGATTCTGAATTGCCTTTGCGACATCGACTTGGGAGACGGAAGACTTTCGTTGTTTGTTGACGAGTAACACGATTTCAGCTAAGGTCATAATACCTCCTGTCGCTTCTCGTCGTCGTTTAGCAATATCGAGAATTTGAAGACCAAGTTCATCATAGAATCGTCCGCGACCAGTGAGCCGCTCCATTAGGCCTGGCTTCTCTTTCATGTCTTCAGAGAATGGAATACCAGGCATAGCAATACCGAGTTCATGGGCTATTGCCGCCGCTTTCTCACTATACTCAGGTGAGACCTCAATCACTTCACCATACCTGTTCTCAAAGGCGTCAGCTTTATTCTGGAGTTCTGAGATGGTTTGCAGCATGTGTTCAAGTTCTTTGAGCATAAGCTCGACGCGTTTTTTCTTGTAGGCGGCATCCATTTCCATTTGTTTTTCGATTTCCCAAAGTCCCATGAGATGTTCCTCCTCATATTTGTCGAATTAAATTGAGCCATGTTTCAGCTCGCATAGCGAAGCGTCGCGCTTCGATTTCCTCCACATGGTCAGTTAGGTTGTTTCCATATTTTGCCCAGAAATATTCATACCATTCTTGGGCTTCTTTTGTTACCGGGTGATCATGACCCAGCATGGCTTCCGCAAAGGCGGCAACCACATCTAAATCTTCAAGGATGTATTCGGCGTTGATGCGCAGATTAGCTTTGTTGATGGCGTTCACCAACCGTTCGCGCATTTCGGCAAAGGAACGCATTGGATGTACCATCAGCTTTCTGCCTCAGCATTCATTCATCAGCCGCCATCTCTCGGAGTCGTCGCTTGAAATCATTTAGCCATCGAACCGCCTGAAATTCAAGTTGTTTGGCTTCGTCGGGTGTAAGGGTTTCGTGCGGATCTCTGCCTTGTAGCTGGTTTCGCCAATCTTTGATCGCAACCAAAATCCAATAATCGGGGGGGAAGTTGGGATATTTGGTTAGGAGGATGATGGCATCATCCAAGAGAGGGACTATTAGGCTCATTTTCGCAACGTCACCGAGTTTGGCAATATCAATGAGTGTGATTATATCCGAGACAATGTCCGCAGTCTTTGCAGCCATCCGTGCAGAAGTTTGAGGAGCCAGCGCTACTTTTTCTTCGCCTTCAGGGGCGCGTTCTCCAATTTGGAGTTTCTCTACTGCTGTGGGGAAGCGCTCTGTGATTTTTTCCTCTTCGACGAATTCTTCCCAGGTTTCACCTTCCGCTTCAAGTAATTGTCGCGTTTTGATGGTGTCACTGACAAGGGATTTGAATTGTCGCTTGTAGAGAGATGGTTGTAAATCGCCCTCATCAAATTTTTCAGAAATACTATCAAGGGTTGCTATAGTACCATACAATTCAGCTTCTAGTTCGACAACCTTAGCTTTTTTGGGTCGTTTTTTCTCACGCATGGCCATAGCATTCGCCTCTGAAATTGTCGTGGATAATTAGTATTTCTCAAGAGCCTTGTCAATCTGATAGAGTCGCTTCTTGTATCGCTTGTACAGTTTGGTGTATTCAGTTGAATTGATTTCAGCTGCATCGAATTTCTGTTCAAGGTTCTGCAACAAATCAGAGATTGCCAGCTTTTCGCTTTCGAGTTCAAGCTTTTCTCGTTCCTTTGCATCAGCCGGCAGAATCAGCGCATCCATTTCGTCTTCATCGGTGACTTCACCAGTTGTGATGGAGCCAGTGTCTATTTGTGCCGACATTCGAGCGAGTCGTTCATCGCGATCTTGGACCCTTTTGGTTAATCGTGAAACCTCTCGTTCGAGCTGTTGATACCGCTGTTGGAGAACTTCTTCCTTCTGGGGCATCGTCACTTTGGGGGCTTTTCGAGTTGCATCAGGCACAGGAGGTTCACGGGCGAAAAGACCCTTGATACTATTAACCACCTGGTAGACATGATAGTGGGGCTGCCATTGGGTAACTATTCGGAGATGAATGGCTCCGGACTCGGTATCAACCCGAGGATGCTTCGTCGGAGTAAGCATTCGTGCAACGGGCGGTTGAGCTGGAAAGTTGGGAGGTACAATGATCTCAATTAGGAACTCTTGTTTACTTCGTGGTCCACCTTTGATTTTTCCTCGCCATCGGCGGAGATTAGACTCTACAGGAGTAAAGGTCGGTGCACGACGGTACATCAATTGCGCTTCTCGAGCAATCGATAATTCTGTTTGACTTCTAACAGCCTGTGCCATTGAAACACACCATAATATCTTTATTCGAATCCTGCTTGTGAGAGCGAGCATTTAATCTTTGGCAACGTGAACCCGTATGGGGTGGTTAGGTTGAACTACTCTTAGTTCTCCGTTTGGACGACACCCTTTTTTTCGGTGGGGAATCATCGACTGCTTGCCGAACCGTAACAAGAATATTACTTTGAAGTTCGCGTAGAAATTCTTCAAACCGGGTTTCAAAGAGAACAATCATTTCTTCAAGTCGTTGAACCGCCTGGGTCAAAGTTGGAACGAGTTCTCTTTGGAGCTCCCGCATTTCTTTTGAACTCGATTCGGGTTTCTTCTTTGCCACTTTGTCCATAGTTTTTTCAAAGGTTTCAAAGCGATTGACAAGAACTCCCAGTCGTTCAACTGAAGATTCAGAAGCAATGGTATCATCAGCTACCAGCTTTTGAAGTGTTTTAACCTCCCGAAGGAGGGCCCGAATATTAGCCTCCATCTTTAGATTCATCCGTCCAAGATCTGAGTCAAGTAAGTTCAGACCTTTCACTATCCGCTTCAGGGACTCGACAGTCGGCACTAACCCCTTGGGCGTTTTGATGGCTTCAATCTCGATAGCGTATTTTGGTGGTTCAGAGGACACAGTAAGAATAACCCCCGAAGCTCTCGTTCAAGTTTAGTCACCCTACACTTTTAAGCTTTGATTTGATGGGAGAAAACGCAACTAACGAGAGGGTTTTGCGGAAAATCAGTAATTACTTTGGCTGAGGATACATTTCCATAGTTTTTTAAGAACGCATCTAGAAGAGATGCCCGAGCGGAACTGACTAAGGGGCAACACCATGACACAATCAGCAGGACGGTTTGTAATTTCATCGGTCAAAGAAATTGGCCAATGGGATTGGACCAAATCAACTGCGATGTGTTGTGTCTGTCGCCTACAAATCCGTACGGGCGAACAAATGGTCTATTGCCCGCATTGCGGCAACCCTGCCCATTATCGGCATTTAGCTGAATGGGTGAAGATGAAAGGCACTTGCCCCATCTGTCGGAACCGTATAAGCCTACGAAGGTTGAAACCGGTTAGAAAATAGTCGGTGGTTAAAAATGCGAATAGAAGTTGTACCAGCGATTGGTGGCAGTGACCCCATTGCTCTTGAAGTGGAACCCAATACAACCATTGGTGAGATTCGGAACCGTGTGGCCCAAATGCGTCGGATACCGCCCAACATCGTTATCCTAGCGTACCGTGGTGCCCAGCTGACCGATGAACAAACAGTCAAGAGTGTTGGTATCACACCCCACGATAAATTGTACCTTATTACTCGGACCGAGGGCGGCTAGGACCAGTAAAACCAAACGGTTTCGATCAAAGTCGTCCCTCTTTTTTCTCTTTTCTAGGTGACATTAGACACCTCATTATCACTGCGTTTGCTTTAAGCAAATGAGATTTTAATGGGAACCAACCGAAAAGGTATTTACGACAAATACAATTGGTAACTATAATGGGGACCGGCTTATCTAGGAAGAGGCGCTGTCCACATGTTATCAGAAGAGGACTATTGGGCAAGATTAGCCCTTGAAGCTAAAAACATGGAAACTGAGGAACCGTCGTTCCAACCCGTCCAGGGTGACCTTAGACGATGGCAGGGATTCATCCTGGGTACAGGTATCTATGATGGAGGCGTCTTCGTCTTACAACTAAACGTTCCTCGCGCTTTTCCCTATGAACCTCCACAGGTACGACTCATCACAAAAATATGGCATCCAAACATATACAGAGGTCGGGTGTGTGTAGGTATCTTGGGAAAGGATTGGTTACCGAGTATGTCCTTGACTGGTGTTGTCGAAACGTTGCGAAACCTGTTGAATTTCCCCAATCCTGATGATCCACTAAATCAACGGGCATCACGTGAAGCAAAACGTGACCCGGTGAAGTTCGAACGAACTGCCAAAGATTGGGTCCAGCGATTTGCTGGATGGGACCAGATACAGCGAAGGTGAACTCGCCATGGATGATCAAGTGACTGAAGAGAAAAAGAAGATCCCAGCGTATCATGGCACAGAGAGATACGCTCGTCAACTCCTTCTCGAAAACTGGGATCAAGATAAGCTCTCTCAGTCAACAGTCGTTGTGGCAGGCATCGGAGCGTTAGGCACGGTTGTCGCTGTCGACTTGGTTCTCACTGGAATTGGAAAAGTCGTTGTCATCGACTATGATACGATTGAACTATCGAATCTAAGTCGCCAGTATCTCTACAATGATGATGACGTAGGAAAAGCAAAGGCTGTGGTTGCAGGACAACGACTCCGAGAGATGAACCCGGATGTTCAAGTTCTTGCATTGAACTGTGCCATCCAGGATGTTCGTCATTCAATTTACGAAGAGGCTGACCTTATTATTGATGGCCTTGACACCTTTGAAGCCCGGCGATGGTTGAACTCTTTATGTGTCCAAAAGAATAAGGTCCTCATCCACGGTGGCATGTTTGGCTGGTGGGGGAACGTACAACGCGTCGTTCCCTTTGAAACGGCTTGTCTGGAATGCCAACCACTGGTTCCTGCTGAAAGATTACAGAAAGCTTGTACGCCTCCTGGAGAACGCCGTAAAGTGGAAGAACCCCCTCCCAAGTTTCCCGCACTCTTAAGCGTGGCAACCATTATTGCGGGCATTCAATTCCAAGAAGCTCTTAAACACCTGTTGGGTGTTGGAACACCATTAGATAATTACATGTTCTACGATAGTCTCCATCAACAGTTCACAGTCCTAAAACTAGCCCGAAACCCCAACTGTTTCTTGTGCAGTGACCGATTCCGACTTAAAGGCGAAATTTATGCCATTGGTCGCAAAGAAACTGTCGCTGAATTGAAAAATCGACTAATCATGACCTTCGGTTTACAAAATCCCAAGGTTATCCGACGCGGAAAGGTTCTCGCCGATGATCAGATACTTGGAAAGTTGCGACTAAAGAAAGAAGAACCATTGTTTATTATTGATCCAGCCGTCGCACAACCATTGAAGCTCTTAGCTGTTTTCAAATAATCGGAATCACGGTCAGACGGACAAGAATTGCCACAATTACGACGAACAGGGTCACACTCATAGTAACGAGAAGAGCGGTCTCTGAAGGCATACGATACCGTTCGCGAACGCCCAAGGAAAGAAGAATAGCACCCCAAAACATTGCAATGCCCGCCAAGGCATAGACCGCTAGCCAAATTGGGGAAAGGTACAACACTGCCAAATTTGCCATTGATGTGGGGGGAAGCGACACGAAGAGTAACCCAAGGGAAAGAAGATTAGCTAGAAGAAACGGAAAGAGGGCATATTGCCCAATAAGAAATGTCTCAGACAAATCCCCTTCGCGACCTGAATATCGAATTATCATATGGATGACTCCGAAATAAAACAGGTTTAGAAACATATACAATAATGAGAGAATGACAAACACACCAAAGAAGCCATAGATGAGGATAGTTCCCCCATCAACCACCTTCGTAGCCATGGCTACATACCAAAGCGAGATAACGGCGAGATTACCCAGAAAGATAAGTGCAGGTCCCCGTCTATCAATTTCATGAGCAATGTCCCAGAAGGTGATGGCGGGATAGCGGAGTATGCCCCATAACCGTTGACGAAGCGTCAGTCGACCTTCCCATTGACGTTCAGGGCGTTTCATGAAAGGAAGAATTCGTTCAAATTGCTCTGTGCGAAACCGGTAGCCACATTGGGGGCACACGGCATCATTCGGACCCACAAGTAATAGACATTCAGGGCACCGTAACTTGGACATACTGTAGTCACACTCGTTATCAAAAACTTGTACAGGAACCTTATTTGTTTTCGGTTTTCAATGGCTGACGAAAGCTTTAAGTTAGGAGCCCTCAATTTTCTTTTCGAAGTGATCCCTGTGTGGTATGACTTTCTCCCAAATCATTGACCCTTTTCGTAAAACTGACTACCCGAATTTATGGAGGGGATCGCAACGAAAAATAACCCTTTTCAAGATAGTAATTGGCAACCGAGGGGAGGCTCCAACCAATGATTGACCTTAAAGAAATTGAACCCAAATGGCAAATGCGATGGCGGGAAGCCCAAGCATTTGATGTTGACCCTGACCCACAACGACCCAAATTCTACTTAACCGTGCCCTACCCCTATACAAACGCACCTATGCATGTAGGACATGGTCGGACTTATTCCATTGCCGACATCCTTGCCCGGTATAAACGCATGCGTGGGTTCAATGTTCTTTTTCCAATGGCCGCCCATGTTACTGGAACACCTGTTGCCGGTGTGGCAAAGCGCATACGCGACAAAGACCCAACTATCCTGAAAGAATATCGCTCCAGCATCGGATATTATCGATCGAAGAAGGACATCGATGCCGTCTTGGCAACCTTTACCGATCCACTGGCAATTGCCCAATTCTTTGTCAACGTCTTTGAAGGTGACTTCCGAAAACTGGGCTATTCAATTGATTGGCGACGAAAGTTTACCACAAATGACCCTGAGTATCACGCTTTTGTAACGTGGCAGTTCATCAACCTGCAATGCTTGGGGTATATTACCAAGGGTAAATATCCAATTCTCTATTGTGTCTCCTGTGGAAACGCAGTGGGCGAAGATGACCTGCTCAAAGGAGAACACGCGAAGGTCGCTGAATTCGGTGCCATCAAATTCCCATACGAAGATGGGTTCCTTGTGGCCGCAACATTACGCCCTGAAACCGTTTATGGCGTGACAAATGTCTGGATCAACCCTAATGTCAACTATTCCAAAATTCAAGTCGATGACGAAGTCTGGTATGTTTCAAAACCCGCAGTCCGGAAACTGGTGAACCAAGGCTACAGATCCAAACGGTTAGAAGAAATTCCTGGAACAGATTTCATTGGAAAGACCTGCAAATCACCTGTTGAAGACCGCGACCTCCTTATTTTACCCGCTGAATTCGTCGATGCTGAAAATGCAACGGGCGTTGTCTACAGTGTCCCTTCTCACGCACCATTCGACTGGGCTGCACTACGCGATATCCAAAAAACAAAAACCGCCATCCAAGGCTTCAAACTTGATTTTGACGCCATAACAGCAATCGAGCCGATTTCCATCATTACCATTGAAGGTTATGGGGAACACCCCGCTGTTGAACTCGTCAAAAGAATGAAAATTAAGGATCAGAAAGCTACTACAAAACTCGATGAAGCCACCGAGATCCTCTACAAAGCTGAATTCTACCAAGGCATCATGAAAGAGAATACTGGACCCTTTGCAGGACGTAAAGTCAATGAGATCAAAGAAGATGTTATCACACATCTTCAGGAGCAAAATCGAGCGTTCCGGTTTTATCAACCCGATCAAAGCCCCGTTGTCTGTCGTTGTGGTAATGACATTGTCGTTGCGGTTCTTCCTGATCAATGGTTTATCAATTATGGACACCCAGAATGGAAAGCCCAAGCATCGAAGGCATTAGAACAGATGTTTATCTACCCCGAGAAGTATCGTCGGCTATTCGAATCGACGTTTGACTGGCTGAAAGAACGCCCCGCAGCTCGAAAACGCGGTTTAGGAACTCGACTACCATTCGATCGTAAATGGGTCATTGAATCTCTATCTGACTCGACAATTTACATGATCTTCTACCTTATCATTCATCATATCCGAGCAAACAAAATTAGCGACCGCCAATTAGACGGGTCCTTCTTTGACTATGTACTCTTAGGGAAAGGCGAAATCAACAAAGTAACAGAACAAACGGGCATCTCAGAAAAGATCCTAACCACGATGCGTGATGAAGTTGAATATTGGTATCCCAATGACCAACGCCACACTGGAGTAGCTCACATTCCTAACCACTTGTCGTTCTTCATCTTCCATCATGCTGCATTATTCCCCGAACGCTATTGGCCAAAAGCAATCACACTCAACGAATTCGTTATTCGTGAAGGCGAAAAAATGAGCAAAAGCAAAGGTAACTACATAATGTTAGCAGATGTACCAAAACGCTATAGTGCAGACCTATTCCGCCTTTACATCAGTCAAATCGGAGACTTACAATCACTTGTTGATTGGAAGGAAAAAGATGTCACTAATGTCCAACGGCGGGTTAAGCGCTTAATCAGAGTTTTTGAGGATGCTTCGAAAATCCCCGAAATTGATTTGGACGAAACGAAACTGAGTATGATGAGCCGATGGATTCTTTCAAAAATCAACACTACCATCCGCGATGCAACGGAATCATTGGAACAACTGCATTTTCGAAATTATGCACTATTAACATTCTTTCATTTACTGGGTGATGTGGAGTTCTATCTGCGTCGAATGAAGCAAGCGAGTCTCGAACGCGATGCTGTCTTACGCTATATCATCACGCGATGGGTCAAACTCCTATCCCCCCTCATGCCCCATTTATGTGAAGAAATCTGGGAACGCTTAGGCAGCATATCCTTTGTTTCCCTCGAAACATGGCCAGAACCGGATGAGCGATTCATTGATGAAAAAATCGAGAAAGCCATGGATGTTGTGCTACACACAATCACTGACATTAAAGAAATCAAAAAATTGCTCAAAGGCAAAAAGGCTAGCATCGTTCATATCTTCATCAGTCCCCGCTGGAAATACAGTGCCATGACAAAAGTTACCAAGGCTAATGCAGCCCCAACTGTTCAAGAGTTGATGCCCATTCTGATGAAAGACC
>JAEOSV010000324.1 GCA_016840185.1 Candidatus Hermodarchaeota archaeon
CAAAGGGTTGAAGGATTCCGCGCCAGCCCGTGTGTAAGGGACCGATGCGGTGGTGTTGGTCGGCATAGAATTTCCGGTCAACCCATTCCATGTAGAAGGCATAGCCCATCAGGAATAGGAAGCCAGGAAAGATCACAATCATGACTAAGGTTACAATCGCATTCAATGGTGGGGGTAACAGCACCTGCACATGGCGCACTCTCCAGTGGGTCTCCTTTATGTTTCGCTTCTGCTAAAAAAGCCTTCTACTACCACAAAGTTTTATCTAAAATCAACTTGGAAATAGAAAGAAATGCCACGATGAATGGATTCCAAAGGATTAACGGCGCCACGCCTTCACCATTCATCTGGTGGTGCTTTGACCTTTCGTTTCTTGCCTGAAGCCTCCCATTCTGCTTGGGCATCCTCAATTGTGTCACGATACGCTTTTGGTAACCGGCTTGGGAGGGTGAAATTACTTTCTTCGTCAAGGGCATAGGAGAACATGAACGTTCGATAAGCAGTGTTCAAAGGACGGAAGACGAAGTAACTGGGTATCCCAGCAAAGAGCATGAACACGATGGCGAATACGACACCGATAAACACGGCTAACCAAAAATCACCTAACAGGAATACTCCCATGGCATACCCGAACAGTAACCCTACTGCCATGAAACCGAGAGTCATAAGTCCCCCAAAGAAACTGAAGACAGTCGAAACGCCTGTCTCGGCAATGTACACATCAACAAGATAGTGCCACGTGATTCGGGCTGATCGTTTAATTGAATCAACGAGCCCCCGTTTTTCAATGATGATGGCTGGGAGGGTAAAATAGGTGAGGTAATAGAATATGGCTCCAATGATTCGCGCGGCAATAGATCCAACTAATGCCCAAATCCCCCCGGATCGGCGTCCACCACTCTGAGCCGTACTCTGAGCAACAGATACGGCGGTGCGAACGGCAGCAAACTGAATAATGGTCCCAAGAACCTGTCGTACTTCGCGGGTTGCCCCTCGGAGCACAGGATCTTGATTTCGATACCATGTGTGCGCGATTGAAACATTGATTCCATCAAAAACGTAGAAGACGGAAAAATACACAAACAGATAGGGGATTTGTACTAAGATTTCTAAGACAAAAAACACCCATGAATCAACAGGAATGCCCACTAACGGCAACCACACATACATGGCTCCAAACGTAGCCATCATGAGAAGTCCCGTTAGTAAACTGAATATGGCGGTAACCAAAGGTACAATGAACATTTCCTTCTCTTCAAGAAGTAGCTGGGCCGTAAACTCAGCTAGCTTACCTGCCCGTTCAATTTTTTGTCTGCGTCGGAACCAGACCCACAATTGGATAATTCCGATGAACGGAAAGAAAAGCCCGAAAATACCAAAGGGCCCAAGAAGCAAAAACATGACAATTCCGATGGCAATCATAAACACTGCTTGAAGAATCCAAAGCACTCGCAACGTCCCAGCAGCAGCGCGTTTCATCAACTGCAGAATAAGATATGCAAATCCTAATCCTAGGACAATCAAGAGCAGTATGAAAATCAAACCTGCCCACCAATATCCTGCAAGCCATGGAAACGCGAAGTTGATGACATCAATAATTATCGGAATAAAGGGAGATGCCAGAAATAAGAGATTATAGAATCCAAATCCATACAACAGGATAATTCCAATCGCCAACCCTACAATGGGACCTGTCGGTCCCCGACCCTTTTCAACTGCATCTGGAGACATAACAAATAGTATACCAGCTAGTAGCACAAAAGCCTTTACAGCAACAACAATTGTGAGGTATCGAATTATCTAACGACGCCAAGCCTTCAGTTGTTCTCGTTGTTCGCGGCTCTTCTGTTGGAACCAGGCCCATGGTTTTTCTTCCTGGCTCCCATCAGGGTATGAGAGGATAATGCGGTCAGTGCATGAAAAACACGGATCGATCGAAGCGAGAACGATGGGGAGGTCGGCGATTTTGCCGCCTTTTAACATCTCTATTACAGAGGGGATGTTGCCGAGGGTGGGGGCGCGGGCTTTGTGGCGTTCTGGCTTATCAGTTCCATTTGAGACGACGTAGTGGACGACTTCACCGCGTGGGGCTTCGAAGGTGCTGAGGGCTTTGCCGGGTGGGACGCGGCGGGGGGCGCGGATGCTGATGTCGCCGGGTGGGAGGTGTGTGAGCCAGTCGATGACGCAGTTGCAGGCGTCGACGGTTTCGAGGATGCGGACGACGACGCGGCCTGCGACGTCGCACATGTCGGAGAGTCGGACTTCCCAGTGTTTGCCAAAGCTTTCTTTGTAGG
>JAEOSV010000051.1 GCA_016840185.1 Candidatus Hermodarchaeota archaeon
GGGTTTCCGAGGGCTAGGATTAGGCCTGGCAGCAGTGGGAATGGGACTTCTATCCTTTGCGGATCAATGGGGTCTAGTGTTTCTGATTCCAGGGCTTCTTCTTAGTGTCTTTACATTCCTCACGTTAATCATCAAGGAAAACCCACTTCCGCCAGACTTCAAAGCCGTTCCATTGTCAACGTACAAAGACGTGTTTTCCCAGAGAAACGTGCAAATTTGTCTCCTCTTTCAAATTCTTGCCGGTCTTGGTATTGCAATTGTACCAATTTTACAAACCTTTCTCCAAGAAGGAATTGGGTTTGACCTTATTACCGTTGGAATCATCTTCATGGTGTTCGCCATAGGCTGGTTCATTGGTGCACTCATCATTGGAGTAACAGGTGATAGTGTTTCACTTCGAATGATGTTACCCATCGCCTCAATCCTTTATGTCATCGCTGTCCTCTCAGCTCTTTTCGTTGCACCCTTCTTTCTTGTTCCAGCCATCACCGCAGGCTTCTTCTTTCTCGTCGGACTCGCAAACGGCGGATACGAAGCAACTTATATGCGGATTGGAATGGACAATTCTCCCAGCATACTCAGTGGTACAATGATGAACCTATACAACAGCCTATCTAATATCGGTCAACTCGCAATTGGAGCTATCATCATCGCTTACATCACAACACTACTAGGTGGAAACTACGTTCTTGGTTGGCAAATTACTGTTGTCTTCTTCATCATCGCATTGATTCCAGGATGGTTCCTCATCACACGTTATGGACGAGATAAGAAAACCGAATAAGCATCAGAGACAAGTGTCGTGCTTGATGCGTAGACAGTTGTCTTTCCCCTTTTCTTTTTGAAATCTAGAGTTAGTAGTAGATATCTGTTCGATAGTGTTTCCATTTCAGGAAATGCCAAACGAAACCAATGAGGAGAAAGAGTGAGAGTACGATTACCGCCCATGCAACCTGGTAATAAATTTCGGGTAGCCGGGGAGGCAATGGGACGATTACAATCAACGACACTCCGATGCTTGTTGTATGTCCCCACGTGTCATTGACACTCACCCAAATATCGTATAACGTGTTTAGAACGAGCACGGTGCGATTCGTTAGATGGCCCGTTTCATTGATTTGAAAATGTTCAGAGTCTTCAACGAAGAATGTGTCAATACCTGAAGGATCAGAGGCATTGAAGTGAATTGCGAGAGGTTCATCATTGGCCCAAAACATAAGATAGTCAGGTGGATCAATCCATTCGGGGGCTCTAGTATCCCATACGGTGAGGACGATTAAGGTCTGGATGGAGTATCCGAGAGTATCAGAGACGGAAATATTTAGCACATAATAGTCATCAAACAGACCATCACGACTTTGCAACAACCCTTCTGTCACATTGAATTGGGCGGAATTATTAACAGCCCAAAAAAGTGTACCAGGGTAAGCTACGGCCGCTTCCAGGAGGAGAGTGAAAAACCACCCCGCTTCAACGATGAAATTTGTGTCCATTGGCCTGTTCCACACCACTGGGTGTCCAACTGGGAGCCACATCAAAGGATGATGATCTAACGTACGAGCGGTTCCGGGGACTTGAAACACGACATCCCCAATTCCATCATCATTTGCATCACCATAAAGATACGTGGACCAGTAATTATATTCGAAGACGTTTGGACCCCCGTTATCAAATGCGTTAAGTCGGTTGCCAGCAAAGACGTTCCACCAAAATTCGTTATTGGTTCCTTGGTCGAGGTCTAAGCCCAACGAGTTGTCGATAAGTGAGTTATTTCGAACCTGATTATTATTAGCGGTGAGAAGCTGTATGCCATTGCGGGTATCAGTATACCAGTTCCTAATGAGTTGGTTTGAATCTGAGAGATTTAGAAGGACCCCTGTCCATGAATACTGAAACACTGAATCCATAACTACTCCGTTTGAGACGTTTTCACAATAGATGACATGATATTTGATCCCTACTCTATCACCTGTAATGAAGCAGTGATTGATGACAAAATGAGCTCGTGTGTCGTAAATGGCAATGCCCATGGATTCATTATTGATAATATGGAGGTTCGAGAGGAAGTAGGGATCATTGATTGTGCCGGTGCCATTCCATCCAAGAGAAATAAAGTCATCATCGCTGGTAATCACCATCGGTACGTGGCTCGAATAATTCATGGTGAAGTATTGAGGAAGGGTAGAAAGGTTAGGAGGTTCCATTCGGATTTCATTGAAAGAGGAAAAATCTTTGGACATTTCTTCTTGAGACAATCTGATGCCGGGTGTGTTGTGGAATGTTTGAGCAGGGGTAATTTGAACTATGAAGGTCATCGGTGTTAGAGCTAGAAGAAGTATAAGAAGTAGGACTAGAAATCGAGATGAAACCCTCATAGATATTTTGTCCACCTGGGAAGGTCGAAGTCTAACGGCGACTTTCCGGAGTTTAAGATTTGTGGAATCGGTAATGAACAATCATTGATTTGTCTGAGGTTAGGTGTCTGTCCTTGGTTTCTGTTTTCAATCAGTAAAAACTTCTTCCACGGTGTTCTCAGTTTTATAGATGAACCTCGCTTTATAATCAAGAGAATGAAAATCATGACGATTTTATCTGATCTTCAGATAATTGAGCAACGACTTGAGAAGGAAGGTGACACACCGGCCATTCGAAAGGCGTTTTGGCGAATTGTAGGGAAAATTAAACGAATCCCACTAAACGAAGTAAGTGATGAAACTGTTTCAAAAACCACAGAAATACGAAACCAGCTCTTCAAGCATAAGGTCCTATTAGGTGTTGGAAAAGGCTTAGTTGTTTTTTTCATCATAGCCCATCTTGCATTCCTTGGTTTCCTTTGGACTCTCCTTTATTTCGATACCGTGATCTCGATGGTTATTGTTCTCCCACCGTTGCTTCTTCTCCTATTGCTTAACGCCGTCATTCTACTATTGACAATAGTTGTCATCTATGGTGTTTACCCATGGGGGCGATTTCTAGGAGGAGTTATCGCTCGAGTGAAATTCGATGGGTTTTATCGATACTCTCCGGGAGAATTAGGATTGAAAATTGAATATAGCAGTTATTTGCGGACAACACAAAGTCACCGAAAGTGGGTTTTCGGATTCCCCATCATTTTGGTTTTTGGATACCTTCTAGTTCTTCTCATGATCGCATGGTTCTTAAACTCTGCCGGAATGTGGGCCCCACTAATACTCGTTTTATGTTTTGGAATATTTTATCTAGCTATTTACTATAAGAAAACCGGTGAACTCTATCGATTCATGCGAGAATTTAAGATTGAACGTGAACTGAAAGCAAAGAAAGGAGTGCAAACTAAATGAAGAAACTCGATAATCTTCTCTTTAAGCCGTATTTTGTTTCACATCTTGGTTGCCTAGATGGGTGCTTCGAGTATTACGGAATGGAGATTTCAAAATCATGGTTGTATGGTGCAACCGGTCATGGATTCATCATAAACATTGCTAGCGATCTATGCCCCAGTGGACCAACGGCCTGGAACACTTCAATGATTTTTCAGTTAGTACGAAATCTCGGCGCAGAAATCGACGGGATTCTCGGCTGGAAAAAAGATACCGATTTTTCTCAAAAACAAGAAGAAGCTTGGAATTTTGTTAAGAAAGCCATTGATAACAAACAGCCATGCTATGGCTGGCAGATGGGTGAAATTCCCGATTATGATATCATCTATGGTTACGATGAAACGGGTTACTACTTTCGAGGGTATACTAGCGAGGAAGGGAGTGGTCCAAGACCGTGGCAAGATGTGGGAACCACCGGTGTGACACTCCTAGAAATGTATCGGGTGAACCGCATTAAACCAGCTAATGATAAAACGACGATAAAACACGCTTTTCAATCCATCCAGAAACACTCCCAGAACCCAAAGGACTGGATTCAATATCCGAGATACAAATCAGGCCTCGAGGGTTTTGACCAATGGCAAAATGCGATTGAATCTGGAACCGCCGTTTCATTTGGCAATGCCTATAATGCAGCATTGTGGGCTGAATGCCGAATTATGGCTGTAGAGTTTCTCAATGAAGCCCAAGAACGATTAGGCACCAAATATAACATAATGTTGGAGAAAGCCATCGGTTATTATGATGCCGTGGCTCGAAACCTTACAAAACTCACAGAAATGTATCCATTCTCCCCTCAACTCCCCATGGAACCCATTGGACTTAATGACCGCACCCAAACATGCATCGATATTTTGAAAGGAACA